>JBFEWT010000117.1:0-7104 GCA_041546225.1 Sulfurimonadaceae bacterium | reverse complement strand
CGCTTTCCAGCGCCGATGCACCCAAAACCAGAACTTGGGTTCCTTTCGTATCTCGCCTTCAAGCCAATCCGCCATCTTCTGCGTAGCCTCAAGTACATCTTTCGCACTGTCACCGCTGTTTGCGACCTCTATGGGCTTGTAGAAAGTGATGGTGTGGTTTTCATGATCTTCGGTGCGGATAAGCAGGGGGATGACTACGGCATTGTATTTGCGTGCAAGCTGCGCTGGTGCCGGTGTCTGGCGCGCTGTTTTTCCGAAGAAGTTTATGACGATACCGTCACGTCTGTTGGTGTTCTGGTCAATCAGCATCGAGATCGCTTCGCCCTTTTTGAGCGCTTTGCTGAGGTGTTTTACCGCACCGTGTTTCTCAACCATGTTAAGATCAAAACGCGCCCGCGCCTCTTTGAGATAGCGGCTGAAGTGTTCGTTGTTGAGTGCTTTGTGTACCGCGGAGTTGGGGATGACCTGTGAACCCAGTGCCGGGCCGCCAATCTCCCAGTTCCCGAAATGTGCCGTGATGAAGATGATCGGACGGCCGCTCTCCTTGGCCTCGTCGACATAGTGCTCGTGCATAAACGATACTTTGCTTCCGAGCTCTTTTTTGCTCATACGGTGGTTCTCAAGTACCTGCAGCAGTGCGAGGGCGAGGTTACGGTAGCAGTAACGGCCGATATCTTTGACCTCTTCATCACTCAGGCTCTTATCGAAAGCGAAGTCGAGGTTTGCGCGGATGACCCTGCGGTGTTTTTGATCGAACCGGTAAGCTGTGTCGGCGAGTGCGCAAAAGAGGTTCCGACGCCATGCGCGCGGCAACAGCATCAGTACAAAGGCAAAGAGACGGAAGAGGGTAAAGGAGATCATAGAAGTTTCCTCGCTTCTTGGACTATGCTCTCCACATCAATATCGCGGATGGAGAAGTCGTTTTTGTCGATCTTGTTGATGTTTACGGCAGAGTGCGACTCTACAGCGACATTGCTGGCCGTCTCATAGATCATACGCGGCGTGGTCGGCCCGAAAAGGGTGATGGAGGGAACATTCTGTGCCCATGCCATATGTGTCGGACCCGTATCGTTGCCTATGAGCAGGTCGCACCGTGCGATGAGCCCGCAGAGTGCTTTGAGGTTCAGCGGCGGCGCAACGGTGACAGACGAACAGTTCTGTGCGATCCAGAGCGCGTCATGATGCTCCTCTTCGCTGCCCCAGACGATGATACAGTGTTCGTTCAGCGCTTCGCAGAGCTGCAAAAAGTGCTCTTTGGGGTACTGCTTCGAAGGCCATGAAGCACCGATGACACAGACGATGTTTTTGCGGTTTTCGCGCAACATCTCCGGCGTGTCGAAAAGGGGGAATGCGCTCTCTTTTTCCAGAAGCATCCCGGGGGTGATCTCAAAGCCGAGCGCGTCGCCGACAACACGGCAGTTGCGCTCGATGACATTGGCCTCATAGGCGATGGCGGTCGTCGTTTTATACAGCAGCGATGCGACACCTTCGCGCGCAGACCTGCGGTCAAAACCGTGGACGTTGCTGCCGATGAGCCGCGCCACTACCGCGGACTTGAGCAGCCCCTGCATATCGATGATATGATCATACGGTCCAAGGCGTTTTAATGCAGAGATGGTCTCTTTGAGCAGGGTAAAATCCCTGCTTTTTTTGATACGTTTGAGGGGTACGGCATGTACGGCGTCGAGCAGCGGATGACCCTCGAGCAGCGGGGCAAAAGCCTCTTCGGTGATCCACTCGACCTGCGCGTTGGGGCAGTGCGCCTTGATGAACTGCAGCACGACGGCACTGTTGACAATGTCCCCCAGTGCGCTGAGGCGTACCAGGGCGATGCGTATCTCTTGGGTATTCATATGCGAATTATACCTTAATGATCCGACGAAGTCGTTATTCTAAAGCAAGCTTCGCTATAATCGCGTCATATTTGGACCCGGGAGTTTATCATGGTCGCACGCGATATACAGCACTTTTCAGAGAGCCGTACAAAAGCACGAGCCTATTTCTGTTACCTCTTCTCCAAGAACCTTCCCAACCGTCTTCCCTCTATTTCCGAAGAAGCGGTCATGGAGCGTCTGCTCAAGATCAAGGGGGATCTGAAAGCATGTGAAGGCGTCTATCTTCTCGATGAGCGCGGTGTACAGGTGACACCGACGTTTCTGGAGAAAGGGCAGAAAGATGAAGATGCCGGCATGATCCGGGCCGACCGCGCCTATTACTACCGTGCGATGAAAGAACGCCGCTGTACCATTACGGATCCGTACCCTTCGCTTATCACGGAAGAGCTGACAGTCACCGCTTCTCAGCCTATTTTTGACGAGAACGGCACCATCCGCTTTGTGGCGTGTCTGGACATGCCGCTTGAAGAGGTCCTCAAGATCGCCCACCCGATGGCAATGGGTTCGCTCTACGGAAAGTTTTTCCGTTATGCCTATGCGACGTTTGCGTTTGCCCTGGCGATGGTCGCGCTGCTGCTCTTCGTAAAAGGTGTTGAGCAGTTCCTGCAGTACGGTGTATATTACAGCGGTATTGAACTCAAGGATATCTTTGAAGCGACGATCCTGCTGACGCTCTCGCTGGCCATATTCGACCTGGTGAAGACCCTCATAGAAGAGGAGGTGCTCGGACGTCTCAAGGAAGAGAAAGATAGCTCCGATCCGCACAAGACGATGGTGCGTTTCCTGGGCTCCATCATCATCGCGCTCTCCATCGAATCGCTGATGCTGGTCTTCAAGTTCGCGATGACCGAACCGGCAATGCTCATCAATGCCATCTATATCCTTGGCGGCGTGGGTGTTCTGCTCATCGCGTTGGCGATCTATATTAAATTTACCAAGAAAAGTGTTGAACGATCATGATAGCGATAGTCGATTACAATATGGGCAACCTTGCCAGTGTTAAAAATGCTTTGAAGGTTCTGGGGAGCGATGCGGTCGTAGAGTCGGATCCGGAGAAGTTCAAGAGCTATGAGAAGATCATCCTTCCGGGTGTGGGGGCCTTCGGCGATGCGATGGAACACCTCAAAGAACGCGGAATGGACGAAGCGCTTAAAGAGTATGCCAAGAGCGGCCGCTATATGTTCGGGATATGCCTGGGGATGCAGCTGCTCTTTGAGAGCAGCGAAGAGTTCGGCTCCAACGAAGGTCTGGGACTGGTCAAGGGGCATGTGCAGGCGTTTGATACGAAGCGTTTTGATCACCCTTTGAAGGTGCCGCATATGGGCTGGAACCGCATGTTTACGAAAGAGCATCCGCTCTTTGAAGGGCTTGACGACGAGCACTACCTTTACTTTGTGCACTCTTACCATGCGGTGTGTGATGAGGGAAATGACAGCATCGGGCGTACGGAGTATGGCTACAGCTTTACCAGTGCGGTAGCGCATGATAATGTACTCGGCATTCAGCCGCACCCCGAGAAGAGCCATAAGAACGGCTTGCGAATTTTAGAAAACTTTATAGGATTATAGATGACGATTTTACCGGCGATTGATTTAAAAGACGGCAAGGCGGTACGCCTGACAAAAGGTTTGATGGATAGCGCGAAGATCTATTCAGACGAACCGTGGGAAGTTGTGAAGACGTTTGAAGAGATGGGTGCAGAGTGGGTTCACCTTGTCGATCTCAACGGCGCCTTTGCAGGTGAGCCGAAAAACCTTGAGCAGATCCAGAAGATCCGTGACAACTGCAACGTCAAACTTGAGCTCGGCGGCGGTATCCGCGACGAGGCGACTATCCAGCGCTACCTTGGTCTCGGGATCGACCGTGTGATCCTCGGATCTATCGCTGTCAAAGACCCGGAATTCGTCAAAGCGATGGCGGCAAAATATCCTGTAGCCGTCGGTATCGATGCCATTGACGGCTTTGTGGCGGTCGAAGGATGGGGAGAAGTAAGCGAGATGAAAGCGACCGATCTGGCAAAAGCGTTCGCCGATGCCGGTGTTGAGGCAATTATCTGTACGGATGTCGGCAAAGACGGTACGCTTAGCGGTGTGAATGTCGAGTTTACCCTGGATATCGCCCGTGCCAGCGGCGTTGCGACTATTGCAAGCGGCGGTGTTCGCGACGAAAGCGATATCGAAGCGCTCAAGGCAACGGGCGAGATCGCGGGCTGTATTGTCGGAAAAGCGTATTACGAGGGAACGATCGATCTCAAAAATATTCTTTAAGCACATGTGGCCTGCAAATGCGTAAGGTGACTTTTAAAGTTTTGCCAAAGCAGTTTCAGGTATTATTTGATAAAATTGAAGCAATTTAATATAACGAAAAAGGATGCGCCTTGAA
Organism: Sulfurimonadaceae bacterium; assembly: GCA_041546225.1. Lineage (GTDB taxonomy): Bacteria > Campylobacterota > Campylobacteria > Campylobacterales > Sulfurimonadaceae > JBFEWT01. Next base: position 2,827 of record JBFEWT010000117.1, on the reverse strand, counting down.
GCTATTGGTTGTTGACGATAGTTCGACGATGCGACGAATCATCAAAAATACATTGGGCCGTCTGGGGTATAAAGATATCCTTGAAGGCGAAGATGGTGTACAGGGTTGGGAAGAACTTAATGCCAACCCGGATGTCGAAATGCTCATCACAGACTGGAATATGCCTGAGATGAACGGACTTGAACTGGTCCAGAAAGTACGCGCAGACGAGCGTTTCGCAGATCTTCCGATCATCATGGTTACGACTGAAGGCGGTAAAGCCGAGGTCATCACGGCGCTAAAAGCCGGTGTCAATAACTATATCGTTAAACCGTTTACTCCACAGGTACTTAAAGAAAAACTCGGAGCTGTTCTGGGCGTCGAAGAGTAATGGGTGAACACTACCACATCTTAATAGTGAGGCCCTCTTCTCACTATGAACTATTCAGTGATTTTCTTTCCGATACGCTTCCCGTAGGTTTTGAAGAGATCGATGACGGTTTCGTCATCCGCAGTGAAGATGAACTCGATACCATAGCATGGGGTCTGGAACAGTTTGCCGAAGCGCTTCAAAAAGCGCTGGGAGAACCGGTCGAAGTCGATCTGGAACTGCGTAAAGAAGAGAACAGCGACTGGATCGCACAGTATCAAGAACACATCACTCCCGTCGAAGTCGCCCCTTTTTATATTCATCCCACATGGGAAGCTCCCAAAGAGGGCGCTCTGAACATCGAACTTGATCCGGCACTGGCATTCGGGACCGGGCACCACCCGACAACAGCCTCATGCCTTCAGGCCGTGGCGAAATATGTCAAAAGCGGTGATGAGGTCATCGACGTCGGATGCGGCAGCGGTATTCTTGCATTGGCGGCGATGAAACTCGGTGCCGTAGCGGATGCCTGCGACACCGATCCCGTTTCAGTGGAGAATGCAGGCGTTAATGCGGCGCAAAATGCGCTTGCTTACCGAAACATCTGGGAAGGTTCTGTTTCGTTAACCAATGCAAAGTATGATGTCGTCATTGCAAACATCGTGGCTGACGTGCTTACGTTTATAGCACGCGATCTTAAAAAGGTCCTCAAACCCGGCGGCGTTATGGTCCTGTCGGGCATAATGGACAAGTATGAAGAGAAAGTAGTGCGTGCATACAGTGACTGTTCCGTGAAAGAACGTATTGTACAAGACGAATGGGTCACGCTGATTTTAGAACTTAAGGAGAAGGGTGAATGAGTCAAAACGAACCTAACCCGAATAAAAACGATAATTTTTTCAATAAAAATCCATTAATAACGTTTGCTATTTTTTCAATAGTCGTCATTATGCTGTTCAAAGCGATCGTCGGAGATGAGGGCAACATGGGCGGCCAGATGGGAAGCTCCGGTGCATCTCAGCATAAAGAGGTAAGCTACTCCGAGCTAAAGCAGCTTATTGAAGGAAAACAGGTCACCAAAGTCGCTATCGGCCAGACCTATGTTCGTGCCGAAGGCATGGAAGGCAACCGAAAGACCATCTACACGGCCCGTATGGTTGCCAATGACGATACGCTTGTACCGATGCTGGACAAGCAGGGCATCGAGTATAAAGGTTTCAGCGAGAGCAACTGGTTTACCGAGATGTTCGGATGGCTGCTGCCGTTTCTGATCATCATCGCGATCTGGATGTTTTTTGCGGGACGCATGCAGAAAAACATGGGCGGCGGCATTTTGGGAATGGGACAGTCCAAAAAACTGGTCAACTCCGAAAAGCCTAAGACGAAGTTTGATGACGTCGCCGGTGCGCAGGAAGCAAAAGAAGAGGTTCAGGAGATCGTTGATTTCCTTAAGTACCCCGAACGTTATGTCGAACTGGGTGCAAAGATCCCCAAAGGTGTCCTGCTTGTAGGCAGCCCGGGTACGGGTAAGACACTGCTTGCCAAGGCTGTCGCTGGCGAGGCCGATGTTCCGTTCTTCTCCGTTTCAGGCTCGAGCTTTATTGAAATGTTCGTCGGTGTCGGTGCGGCGCGCGTACGCGACCTGTTCGAGCAGGCGAAAAAAGATGCGCCTTCGATCATCTTCATCGATGAGATCGATGCCATCGGTAAAAGCCGTGCGGCAGGCAGCATGATGGGCGGGAATGATGAGCGTGAGCAGACCTTGAACCAGCTTCTTGCCGAGATGGACGGGTTCGGTACGGATACCCCTATTATTATCCTCGCAGCGACAAACCGACCCGAAGTACTTGATGCGGCATTGCTGCGTCCGGGCCGTTTCGACCGTCAGGTCCTTGTAGACAAGCCCGACTATGAAGGGCGTATCGAGATCCTGAAGGTGCATATCAAAGGGATTAAACTCGATGAAGATGTCGAGATCGAAGAGATCGCGCGTCTCACCGCGGGACTTGCCGGAGCGGATCTCGCAAATATCGTCAACGAGGCAGCGCTGCTTGCGGGCCGCAAGAACCAGAAGACAGTTACGCAGTCAGACATGCGCGAAGCTGTCGAGCGTGCTATTGCCGGTCTCTCCAAAAAGAGCCGCCGCATCGATGAAAACGAGAAGAAGATCGTCGCCTACCATGAAAGCGGCCATGCCCTTCTTGCGGAGACGACAAAAGGTGCCCGCAGGGTTTCAAAAGTCTCCATCGTACCGCGTGGTCTGGCGGCATTGGGCTATACGCTCAATACACCCGAAGAGAACAAATACCTTGCACAGAAGCATGAACTGCTTGCGGAAGTCGATGTCCTGCTTGGCGGCCGTGCAGCCGAAGAGGTCTTCTTCGGTGAGATCTCTACGGGTGCGAGCAATGACCTCGAACGTGCGACCGATATCATCAAATCGATGGTCCAGGTCTACGGTATGAGTGATGTAGCCGG
>JBFEWT010000118.1:0-6964 GCA_041546225.1 Sulfurimonadaceae bacterium | reverse complement strand
GCGGTCACGCCGGTATTGAAGCTGCACTCTCATCGGCGCGGATGGGGCAGAAGACCCTGATGGTCTCGATCTTGGCCGAACAGGTCGGTGCGACGAGTTGTAACCCGGCCGTGGGCGGTCTGGCAAAAGGGCACCTGGTGCGCGAACTCGATGCCCTTGGCGGCGAGATGGGGCTTATTACCGACGAAGCGGGTATTCAGTTCCGCATTCTCAACACGACCAAAGGGCCTGCTGTTCAGGGAAGCCGGGCACAGATCGATATGGACAAATACCGTGTCATCGCCCGTACAAAGGTTTTGAATACGCCCAACCTCGACCTGATACAGGAGACGGTGGATGCGCTCATCGTCGAAGAGGGTACGGTCAAGGGGGTACGCACGAACCTCTTGAACGATTATGGCGCCAAGGCGGTCATCATCACGACGGGCACCTTCCTCAAAGGGGTGGTGCATGTCGGCGAGATCACCCAGGAAGCCGGCCGCTTCGGCGAGTTTTCTGCTAACAAGCTTTCTGATTCGCTTAAAGCGTGCGGGCTTAACATGGGACGCCTCAAGACAGGAACCTGTCCGCGTATAGACAGCTCGTCTATCGACTTTAGCGTGATGGAAGAGCAGCCCGGCGACGACCTGCCGATGCCGTTCAGTTTCCGCACGGACCGTGAGCAGTTCCAAAAAGAGAAACAGCAGCTTCCGTGCTACATTACCTATACGAATGAAACAACGCACGATATCATTGAGGGGAACTTTCACCGCGCACCGATGTTCACCGGGCAGATAGAGGGCGTGGGACCGCGTTACTGCCCGAGCATCGAGGACAAGATCAACCGCTTCCGTGACAAAGACCGCCACCATCTCTTTATCGAACCGCAGACAACGGAGAACACCGAGTGCTATATCAACGGCATGAGCACTTCGCTGCCGCCGGATGTCCAGCAGCAGATGATCCGCTCTATCAAAGGGATGGAGAACGCGAAGATCGTCCGCTACGGCTACGCTATCGAGTATGACTATGTCGATCCGACGGAGCTGAAGCATACGCTGGAGACGAAAAAGGTGAAGAACCTTTACCTCGCGGGCCAGATCAACGGTACGACCGGCTATGAAGAGGCGGCTGCACAGGGGTTGATGGCGGGTATTAACGCCGCGCTGTCGCTTCAGGGAAAGGAACCGCTTGTCCTGCGACGCGACGAAGCCTATATCGGCGTACTTATCGACGATCTTGTCACCAAAGGGACGAAAGAGCCTTATCGCATGTTTACATCGCGGGCGGAGTACCGTCTGCTGCTGCGGGAAGAGACGGCAGACCTTCGCCTGAGCGGTTACGGATACGAGGCAGGGCTTCTTGATAAAGAGGCATATGCGCGCATGTGCGAGAAAAAAGCGAATATCGACGCGGGACGCGCACTGATCGAATCGACAGCCTATACGCCGAACAAAGAGTTCCTGGAGTTTCTCGGCGGTATCGGCGAAGAGAAGATCACGGACAAGGTCGGTGCGGCCCAGATCATCGCCCGAAAAAGCTTTACACTCGACAAGCTGACCAAACTCCTGCCGGACCTTATACACTATGACGCCTATACGCAAGAGCAGATCATGATCGATGCAAAGTACGCGCGTTACGTCGAGAAACAGAACCTCGAGATTGAAAAGATGAAGACGATGCTTCATACGGTCATCCCCGAAGAGTTCGACTTTGCATCGATCTCCGGACTCTCAAAAGAGATCGTCGAGAAGTTCGAGAAGTTCAACCCCCGGACCTTGCAGGCAGCCTCGCAGATCAGCGGGGTGACGCCGGCCGCTATCGATCTTTTGCAGATCTATATAAAACTCTATACAAACAAAAAAGGCTAAGCTCTTTTTTCGGCGAATATGTTATAAATCAACGGCTAAAGCAACAGAGGGCACTTTTAGTATGTTCGATGCCCTTCGACATTTCAAGGATGATAGATGAGACTCTTTTACTATGTTCACACCGGTCACCGTATCGGCCTGGACCGTTTCCGTCGGGCAGCGACCATTATACGTGCCCTGGGTGATGTAGATATTACGTTATTGACATCGGACTTCCGTATCGGAGCCGAAGCACGCGAACATGGCGTCAAACGCGCCGTCTGTGTTGACGTGGTACGAAATATCCCGCAGATCGCACATCATGGCGATAAGATCATCTTCGACTCAGCCGAGAGCAATCCGACACAGATCGAAGAGATGACCCGCTTTTTTTCCACATTTATCCGTATCAGTGATGACCCTGCAGATGTGAAGCACACGCGCGAATTGCTCATCTCCCCCTATCTTGAAGGGGAAGGGATCTGCAACGGTGTCGTCATTGATGATAAATACTTCGGGGCATTTGAAAAGACAATGGATACCGTATTCTTTTTTGGCGATGATGATTACGAAGAGGACATTTATAACCATTTAGAGGTATTTGACGGGCTGGGAATGGATATCTTGACCGGTTTTTACTATTTTTTCGATTATGAAAAGAAAATCGCATCCGCTTTTAATAAACAATATAATCCAGACGAATACGATGATGTGATAAAGCATGCCAGAGTATTGGTGACATCTTCCCCGCAGGCCGCGCTTGAGTCATTGGCAGCCGGAGGAAAGCCGATTTATCTGCAGCGTCCGGATTATCCGGTGGATCACCTTGAGTATATAAGAAAATGTAATATTCCTGTGATAGAAGGTTTTAAAAGGGAAATCCTTGAAAGCCTCCTGAATACCGTAGAGTCACAGAATTATCACACCTTGTCAAAAAGTAGCAAACCAATTGTGGAATTCATTAAAAATAGCTTTAATTTATAAAAGATTAAAATAATTTCATATAACATGAACTGGTAAATTTCTCAAATAAGTGAGACGAATATGAATGAAAGCAGAAGAGGGTTTATCGGTAAAGCCTTCGGCGCCTTTGCAGGTGTCGGAGCTATCGCGTCGCTGGTAGCGATGAAAAAAACCTGGGATCCACTTCCAAGTGTTATGTCTGCCGGTTTTACAACGGTTGACGTATCCGCTCTGGAAGAGAACAAACTTGAAGTCGTCGTATGGCGTGGAAAGCCGGTATTTGTCCTGAAATACAGTGCTGATATGGCACCGACAGAAGGACGCAATGTCAAAATCGGTGATCATTACTACTCGATTATGATTGGTCTGTGTACACACCTTGGGTGTATCCCTGCATACCGCAGCGATAAAAAAGACTTCAAATGTGCATGTCATGGCGGCGAATTCACTGCAGATGGCAAGCAGACCTTTGGACCGCCACCGCGTCCACTGGATATTCCGCCGTTTGCTCTAGACGGTCAGAAACTTGTATTAGGCGAAGAAGGCCCGGAGTACAAAAAAATGATGGCTACGGCATAAGGATTGGATTATGGCAGAATTTAAAAAAGCTGATTCGATGCTGGAGTGGTTTGACCAGCGTCTAGGCGTTATCAACTTCGCTAAAGTAATGATGACGGAGTATTGGATTCCGAAGCAGATTAATTTCCTTTGGGCAATGGGTATGATCTTGGCAGTAATGTTTAAACTGCTGCTGATCTCAGGTATTTTCTTGTTGATGTACTACAAGCCGGATGTCAATATGGCGTTCGACAGTGTCAACTTCACGATTATGTCGGATGTGGCCTACGGATGGCTCTTTAGACATATCCATGCGGTCGGTGCATCGGTTATCTTCTTGATAATCTACATCCACATGTTTACGGGTATCTACTACGGTTCTTACAAAAAAGGCCGTGAGATGATCTGGATCTCCGGTATGGTCTTGTTCATGCTCTTCTCTGCTGAAGGTTTCAGCGGCTACATGCTTCCATGGGGTCAGATGAGTTACTGGGCGGCGTACGTTATTACTGAGATCTTCGGTGGTATCCCTGTTATCGGTGGCGACCTTGTAGTCTGGATCCGTGGTAACTTCTATGTTGCAGACGCAACACTGACACGTTTCTATATGCTTCACGTACTCCTGATCCCAGTCGGTATCATGGGTGCGATCGCACTTCACTTCTATGCGCTGCGTTTCCCGCACGTTAACAATGAAGAGGGTGAGTTCTTCGATTACGAGCCGGAGTCTGAGAAGTATCTCGCAGGTAACAAGAAAGAGGCAAAAGTCATTCCTTTCTGGCCTGTGTTTATGTCTAAAGACGTATTTGTTCTGGGTGTGTTCCTGGTCTTTTTCTTCTACCTGACGTTCTATCACTACGGGTTCGCAATGGATGCGATCAACTTTGATAAAGCAGATGGCCTGAAGACGCCGGCACACATCTATCCTGAGTGGTACTTCCTCTGGAGTTATGAGGTTCTTCGCGGCTGGTTCTTTGATATCGCTGGTATCAGCGGTAAAGACCTTGGTCTGATCGCCTTCGCTATCGCGAACGGCGTCTTCCTTGTCATGCCGTGGCTTGACCGTTCTCCAATGGTCAAACCGGCTAACCAGCGCCCGTACTTCAAGTACTGGTTCTGGGCATTGATGGCTGACCTTATCGTTCTTACGATTTACGGTAAACTGCCTCCGACCGGATTTAATGCATGGATTGGCTTCGTTTCTTCCTTCGTATTCCTGGCGCTGTTCATAGCACTGCCGTTTATTACGAAAGCCGAAGCAAAAAAAGTAGGGGGTGAATAATGAAAGAATTTAAAATCTTAGCTGTTGTCGTTGCCCTCGTCGGTGTAATGTACTACGGTATCGAACCGTACGCTCACCATGTAATGCACCCGGAGCCTGCTCCGGCAGATTACCAGTTCTCTGACCTGAAAAATGTTGATACGTCTGTTAAAGGCAATGCAGTGGCGGGTAAAGAGCTGGTTGAAGCGAACTGTATCGCGTGTCACTCTTTGACAGTTGCAGGTCACGAGCCGATGATGGACAATGCATCTTCAGCTGCATCATACGGTGTCGTTCCGCCGGATCTTAGCCTGGCAGGCCGTATCTATGAGACGAACTACCTGGCGAACTTCATTTTCGATCCGGTAACGGCAACGAACCTGACACATAAATTCGGTCCGGAAAGCGGGAAGAACTTCCCGATGCCGGCATATAACTGGATGAGTGCTCAGAACATCATGGATATCGTTGCATACCTTCAGAGCGTAGCTCCGGCTGCAGCTGATACGACTGAGAGCCGCAAGGCAACGTTCGAAGCGGCGTGTGTGCGCTGTCATGATATGGGTTATGCCGGTATCGAGGCACTTTCACCGGTAGCGGATGTTCAGAAATATCTTGGTGCAACACCGCCGGATCTTTCTATGTATATCCGAAGCCGTGGTGAGCACTACCTGCACAACTTCATCAACGATCCTCAGCGTCTGCTGCACGGTACCTCTATGCCGCGTGTCGGTTTGAGCGAAACTGCTGAAGCGGAAGTTGTGACGTACATGGAGGAGATCGGTGATTCCAAGAAAGCAGAACGCGAAGGTCTTGGACCATGGGTTCTTCTCTATACACTCATCTTCGCTGTACTTGCGTATCTCTGGAAACGCCAAGTATGGAGTGAAGTTAAGTAATCAGGGCTGAACCTGATGCTTAAAGAGAAAGAGCAGCTTGGCGATTTCTCTCTGTTCCGGGGTGTTACCCCGGAACTTTTTGATGAACTTCTTTCAATATCTTCTTTTAAAACTATTCCAAAATCAGCTATCTTTGCTTATGAAAACGACATCCTTAACAATATAAATTTTTTGGTCAGCGGTCTCTTGAAGGTCTATAAAGTCGATCGATTTGAACATGAAACTTTCCTTTATAATATTATGCCCGGCATAGTCATATCGGAATTGACGGACCTTACGCATAATGCAATCCGCTGTTTTTCAAATATTGAAGCGATCGAAGAGTCTGTTATATTGTCTATCGATAAAAATGCATTGATGAAACTTTGCGATGAACATACATTCCTGTATAAACGGCTGCTTGAAGCGTTTGCACATAAAAGTATGTTGATGCAGTGTTTAATCAGCCGTGAACTGGTGTATGACGGAACGGCAAAAGTCGCGTACACCATCATATATGAGCGGGACCTCTTCGAACGTATGAAAAAACAGGAGATCGCCGCAATGCTCAATATGCAGCCTGAAACACTCTCGCGTATTCTGAAGAAGTTTGTACGTAAGGGTTTGATTGAGCTCAATACCCATGGGGTTGTAATTGTCGACAAAGATGCACTGAACGAGGTATTGATATGAAGATCACACTACGGATAAAAGCGATCGGCGCTATTCTCTCTTTTTTACTACTGGTAATCATCATTTCAACGATCTACCTGGTTCAAAACGAGACGAAAGATGCAGAGGTAGTCAATATCGCCGGACGCGAACGTATGCTTACGCAGCATATCAGCAAGAACCTCTTTTACGCGATGGTCGTGCGCAAGCTCGATGAAGAGAGCCTGGGCAAGGCAAAGGCGGAACTGCGCAACAATTTTAACGATCTCTATAACGGCAATGAGATGCGCGGAATTTATGCACCGCCGACTTCGGAGATCAAGAATCAACTGGCACAGATCGATACACTTCTGGGGCGTTTTGAAGAGGCCGTCGATACCTTTGGCAAAGGTTTTGTACTCAGTGTAGATGCCTTCAAAAAAGCAAGTGCATTGAATGTGAAACTGCTTGATATTTCTGAAAAAGTGACGAAAACAGCCGTAGCCATACATGCCGGTGAACGTGTTGTCGACCGGGCGGGACTGCAAAGAATGCTGACCCAGCGCATAGCGCACGCATTGTCGGAGTTCTTTTCATTACGCACGCTCGAAAGCTATAAGAGTGTTAACGACCTGTTGCGGCAGTACGAAGAGACATTGACGGCTTTTGAACGGAACGAGATTTTCATGAGCAATGCAAAAGCGCAAGTGCTGCTGCAGGAAAATCGTGCACTCTATGAAGCGTATGCACAGATAGTCGCTCTTCTTTTCGATCAGCATATGATTTTGAATAAACAGATAGAGTTTATCTACGAGTTTAACACG
>JBFEWT010000167.1:0-3761 GCA_041546225.1 Sulfurimonadaceae bacterium | reverse complement strand
TCTGCATACTCAAAAGACGCAGCATCAGCTGCTCCGCCGGCATCTCCAGCGAGAAGAAAGCGACCCCTTTGCCGTTGTTGATCAGGTTGAGCACCATGTTGAGCGCGAACGAGGTCTTTCCCATGGCGGGGCGTGCCGCTACGATGACAAGGTCCCCCTTGCCGAAGCCCGTCGTCATCTTGTTGAGATCGGCAAAACCGGTATCGACGCCGACAAGTATCGTATTGCCCCGCGCCTTCATCTCGCGGATATACTCCATCGTGTCTTCGGTAACGCGCGGGGCATCTTTGAAATCCGATGTCGTATTGCTCTGCGTGATCTCATAGAGCTTCTTCTCGACCATATCCACGACATCCGTACTCGGGAGATCCTCTTCCATGGTCACGCGCTTGATCTCCGTTGTCAGGGTCAGAAGATGGCGTTTGAGCCCCTTGTCTTTTATCTCCTTGACATAAGCCGTCGTATTGGAGATGGGGTTGGACGAGAGGATCTCAAGCATCACCCCTTCGTCAAACTTCTTCTTTGACGAGAGCTCTTTTTTGATGAACTCCTCATCGATCGGTGCATCGCGCTTCACCAGCGACTTCATCGCGGCGTAGATATCCTGATGGGCCGGAAGGTAAAAATCGTTCTCGGAGAGCTGGTTCTCCAGCTCATCGAACTGCGAAGGCTCGAAAATGATCGAGCTGAGGATGGAGCGTTCGAACGCTAAATTGTAGAGTGTCTCTTCCATTACTGTTTATCCGCCTCTTTCGCCATTTTTTCCACTTCGTCTACGAAGCGTTTTACGAGCTCTTTTTCGCCCAGTTTCGCGATCACTTCGCCTTTTACCATGACCAGACCGCTCCCTTTGCCGTACGCGATCGCCACATCGGCATGTTTTGCCTCGCCGATGGCATTGACCACGCATCCCATCACCGAGACGTCCAGCGGCGCTTTAATGTGTTTTGTCAACGCTTCGATCTCGCTGACCGCGCTCACAAGGTCCGCCTCGATACGCCCGCAGGTCGGGCAGGAGATAATGTTAAGGCCGTCTTTCGCCGCCCCGCTGTCTTTGAGGATCGCGCGGCCGACCTTGATCTCCTCTTCGAGCTCGCCGGTAATAGAGACACGCAGCGTATCACCTATACCGTCAAGCAGCAGTGCCCCCAGCCCGATAGAGCTTTTCACCGTGGCATGAAAAAGCGTACCCGCTTCCGTGACACCCAGGTGGAAAGGGTAGTCGTTCTTGGGACGCAGCAGTCTGTACGCCGCGACCGTACGTTCCACATCGCTTGCTTTCAGCGAGACTTTTATGTTGTCGAAACCGAGGTCTTCGAGGAACTTGATGTTGTACTCCGCAGAGGCGACCATCCCCTCGGCCGTCTGACCGTAACGCTGCTCAAACTCTTTTTCCAGACTCCCCGCGTTCACCCCGATACGGATGGGGATGTTCCGCTCCTGACACGCCTTGACCACCTCTTTGACACGGCTCTTCTCACCGATGTTGCCCGGGTTGATACGGATACAGTCTACCGTTTCCGCCGCTATAAGCGCCAGTCGGTAATTAAAGTGGATATCCGCCACCAGCGGCAGGGAGATGCGCTCCTTGATCGCTTTGAGCGCGAGCGCGTCTTCCTCTTCGGGTACGGCGACACGGACAATATCGCAACCCGCAAAATGCAGGCGGTTGATCTGTTCGACCGTCGCTTCTATATCACGCGTACGCGAATAGGTCATCGACTGCACCGAAATAGGCGCATCACCGCCGACAGCGACATTTCCGACATAGATCTTTTTGGTTGGGACTCGTTTTATCATAAAAGAGATTTTAGCGGGTATATCGTTATAAATGCCTTTAGGCAAACTCCACCGGATCCATATCCACCTCGGCAAGTTCGGTTTTGCTCGCCTTTATGGCGCGGATCAGGTCGGTACTCCTGTCGGCGCGCAGAAGTATCTGGAAGCGGTATTTTCCCGCGATCTTCTCGATAGGCGACGCCCCCGATCCTACGACCTGTACCCCTTCAAACCGCTTGAGGCTCTCGGCCATCTGCTGCATCGCCTCCTGCGCTTTAATACCGTTCTTGTGTGCAAAGAGCACGCGGGCGAGTTTTTTATACGGCGGGTACATCCCTTCGCGAAAGAGCTTCTCCTCTTCAAGGAACTGCTCATATTTTCCAAGGTACGCTTTGAAGAACTCCGCGTTAAACGTTTGTACCAGTACCGACGCCTCTTTTTTGCGTCCGCTCCGTCCGGCAATCTGGATCAGCAGTGAAAGCGCTTTTTCACGGGCACGGTAATCGCTCATGTTCAGCAGGTTGTCCAGCCCCAGCACCGCCGCAAATGTCACGTCGTGATAGTCATGTCCCTTGGAGAGCATCTGCGTACCGATGAGCAGGTCTATCTCGCCCTCGTTGAATTTTTTTAGCGCCTCTTTGAGCTTTTTCTGGGTCGTTATGGCGTCGCGGTCGAACTGGGCGACATTGAGCTCTTTGGCATGTTCGCTGAAGTGCTCCACCGCCTCCGCCGTACCAAGACGCGAGCTGATCAGCTGCCCGTTATGGCATTTGGGACAGCGCTGCGGAATGGATTCGGCGTAGTTGCAGTAGTGGCACTTTACCGCGCGCGCGTTGCGGTGCAGGCTCATACCTACACTGCAGTAGGGACACTCATAGGTAAAGCCGCAGCTGTCGCAGATAAGGTATTTGAAGTTCGCACGCGTAGGGATGAAGAGCATCGCCTGTTCGCCGCGCTGCTTGACCGCTTTGACCTCCTGCTCCAGCCGGGGGGTGATCGCTTCGGTATGCTCTTCGAAAAGAAAACGTCGCTGCGCGGCAAAGTGGCCGCCCTTGAGGCGATAGTGGGGAAACTTCGTATATGAGGTAAGCGAAGGGGTAGCACTTCCGAGAAGGACGTTTATCCCGAGCTTGCTGGCCATATAGATCGCCATGTCACGGGCATGATAGCGCGGACGGTTGGAGGCTTTATAACTCTCGTCGTGTTCTTCGTCCACAACGATCAAACCAAGCTCTTCAATGGGGAGGAAAAGTGTCGACCTTGGCCCCGCGATGATATCCGCCATACCGTTATAGATCCGCTCGAGGTTTTTCTCTTTCTGCTTTTTCGTCAGTTTGGAGTGCCACATCACGACACGGTCGCCGAAATGCTTCTCGAGGCGCACCTGCATCTGCGGCGTCAGCGAGATCTCAGGCATCAAAAAGATGCTCCGCTTCCCCTGCGCGATCATCTGTTCAAACCACTTCATATAGATCTCGGTCTTGCCCGCACCGGTATCGCCAAAAAGCAGCGAGACTGGTTCGCGCTGCAGCATAGCAAGCGCACTCTCCTGTTTTTCCGAAAGCGTGATCGTCGGTACTATCGCAGTATCGACCGGTACGGCCTTTACCTCTTGCGAAAAAGGGACAAAAAGGCTCAACGCCTCTCCGTGTGAACAGAAATAATACTCTGCCATAAAGGCCGCTGTCTCGCGCTGAAAAGCGCTGTAGCAAAAGCCTGTACTCTCAATGATGGGCTGCGTCTTGAACGCCGGTTTTTCAACCTGTTCCATAATACAGCCCAACGATTCGCGCCGCTGCAAAGGAATACGGACCTGCATTCCGGGTTCCAGTTCTTTTTCCGAGCTGTAGGTTAAAAAAGAGAGGGGGGAAGAGAGAAGGGAGACGGTGTAGTAGTGCACTTTACTCCGCTTATTCAGTCAGCAATTGGCACTGTCTTCCATAGGTGGCATTCGTTCTGTTACACTCCAACGTGCCGTTGGC
>JBFEWT010000134.1:0-5238 GCA_041546225.1 Sulfurimonadaceae bacterium | reverse complement strand
CGCAGGTATGGAGACCGTTGACGTAGGCGATACGTTCTGTGACCCTGCCAACCCGATGCCGCTTGACCCGATGCACATCGAAGAGCCGACACTTACCGTCGTCTTCTCGGTCAACGACTCGCCGCTTGCGGGTACGGAAGGAAAGCACGTAACGTCGAACAAGATCCGCGAACGTCTTGAAGCAGAGATGCAGACAAACGTCGCGATGAAATTCGAGACAGTCGGCGAAGGCAAGTTCAAGGTCTCTGGCCGTGGCGAACTTCAGATCACCGTTCTTGCTGAGAACATGCGTCGCGAGAAGTTCGAATTCGGTATCAGCCGTCCGGAAGTCATCGTTAAAGAGATCGAAGGGGTCAAATGCGAGCCGTTCGAGCACCTTGTCATCGACGTTCCTGAAGAGTTCGGCGGTACGGTCATCGAGCGTCTTGGCAAGCGTAAGGCAGAGATGAAGTCTATGCTTCCAATGGGTGAAGGCTTCCAGCGTATCGAGTTCGAGATCCCGGCGCGCGGTCTTATCGGTTTCCGCGGCCAGTTCCTGACAGATACCAAAGGCGAGGGTGTAATGAACCACTCGTTCATCGAGTTCCGTCCTTATTCAGGTACGGTTGAGTCGCGCCAGTACGGTGCACTCATCTCAACCGAAGCGGGTACGGCAATGGCGTACTCACTCTTCAACCTTCAAGACCGCGGCGGCCTCTTCATCGAGCCTCAGCAGAAAGTCTACGAAGGGATGATCATCGGCGAGCACTCACGCTCTAACGACCTCTCTGTCAACCCTATCAAGGGTAAAGCGCAGTCGAACGTCCGTTCTTCGGGTGCCGACGAAGCGATCAAGCTGGTTCCGCCACGCGATATGAACCTTGAAAAAGCACTGGAGTGGATCGAAGACGATGAGCTTCTTGAAGTCACTCCTGAAAATATCCGTATCCGTAAGCGCCTGCTTACCGAGAACGAGCGCAAGCGCGCAAGCCGCTAAGCACACACCCTCCGCCTCCTTCTGCGGAGGTGTTTCACACCGTGACCTTCCCTGGACAGACACTTTTTCAATAACCGCTTTATAGGAGTTATGGCATACTGCATCTATGCAGATAGATAACAGCCAGTTCCATATCCTTATCGTAGATGATCAGCGCTCAAATATTGACCTGGTGTCGAGTTTTCTCGAAGAAGACGGCTACAGCCTCTCTTTCACGACAAACGGAAAAGATGCGCTTAAAGCAGCTTTCGAATACGAGTTCGACCTGATCCTGCTGGATATAAACATGCCGCAGATGGATGGCTTCGCCGTATGTAAACGCCTCAAGAACGACAGTGTTACGAAAGAGATCCCTATTATTTTTCTCAGCGGTGCCAGTGATATAAACTCTATTGCAATGGCCTTCAGGCTGGGTGCCGTGGATTATGTAAGCAAGCCTTTTAACGGTCTTGAACTGCGCGCACGGGTCAATACCCATATACAGATTCGTAAATATATCCTGGAGATACAGGACAAGCAGAACCGTCTGGCACAGATAGTCTCCACGGATCAGGTGACCAAGATCCCTAACCGAATTCGGTTTACTTCCGCATTAAAACAGAGCATAGAAGCGGTCAGCAGTGAGCAGACAATGCTTTCGCTCATCTATCTCAGTATAGACAACCTGAACAAGATCAATGATATTTACGGCTATGAAGGTGCCGATAAGCTGCTCTACCTTTTTGCCAAAATGGTCAAGAAGCTCCTGCGCGAGGAGTTTGTCTTTGCCCGTCTCTTCGGTGCGGAGTTTGTGATTATGATGCCCAACACCAGCAAAGCCGGAGCATTTAACCTGGCGGCAAAGGTGAAAGAACAGACGGCAGCAGCTGCGTTTGTGCAGACGAGAGTGACCTGTACCTCGGGTATTACAGAGTATACGTTCGGTGAGACCTTTACATCATTCGTGAAGCGGGCGGAAGCCTTGATGCATCAGGGAAAAACGCATGGCGGTAATGTTATTATCGGTTAAGGTTTTCAAGGGTTTCCGCAGGGTGTGATAACCCCTGCCAAACTTTAAACGCTCCTGCACTCCCTGTTTTGCGCACCTGCAAAAGGGCGTTAAAAATTTGTTGTCAAAATATAAGAAATTTAAAGATTTAACAGGGGTGGCGAAGGTATAATTTTTCACTTACCAGACAGAAAATCTGTTTGAAAAATCTGCCTTAAGCGATATATTATGGATAGAAAAAAGATTTATAATCCTGAATCCCAGGAGCACGTGAACGATCGCCGTATTTTCGGGGGCAATCCGACCGGTATCTTTGAGCTGAACAACATCAAATACCAATGGGCGTACAATCTTTGGGAAGTGATGCTCAACAACACATGGTTCCCCAAAGAGGTCGATATGACCCGTGACGCCAATGACTATAAGAACCTGACGGAGATGGAGAAGACTGCGTATGACAAGGCACTTTCGCAGCTGATCTTCATGGACTCGCTTCAGACCAATAACCTCATAGATAACGTCAACCCGTACATCACGGCGCCGGAGATCAACCTGATCCTGGTACGCCAGTCGTTCGAAGAGGCGCTGCACTCGCAGAGCTATGCGGTCATGGTCGACTCTATCTCGCAGAACTCGGCTGAGATCTATGAGCTGTGGCGTAAAGACATGATGCTCAAATCGAAAAACGATGCCATTGCGGCCGTCTATCAGGAGCTGGCAGCAAATCCATCCGAGACGGCATTCGTCAAAGCGTGTTTTGCAAACCAGATCCTTGAAGGCATCTATTTCTACAGCGGCTTTACCTACATCTATACGCTGGCACGTTCGGGCAAGATGCTCGGGTCGGCGCAGATGGTGCGTTTCATCCAGCGTGATGAAGTGACGCACCTGATCTTGTTCCAGAACATGATCAACACGCTGCGCCGCGAGCGCCCGGACCTCTTTACCGAACAGCTCAAAGCAGAGGTCTACGACATGTTCCGCGAAGCGGTCGAACTCGAAGTCGCCTGGGGTAAATACATCACCCAGGGGCAGATCCTCGGTCTGACCGATGCGATCGTCGAGCAGTACATCAAACATCTCGCGGACGAGCGTCTGCGCGCGGTGAAGATGGAGCCGATCTACAACGTCAGCAACCCGATCAAGTGGGTAGACGACTTCTCCAAGTTCAACGACCAGAAGACCAATTTCTTCGAAGGTACCGTTACCAACTACTCCAAGGGCAGCCTGAGCTTCGATGACTTCTAAGCGCCCTGTAGCAACGCTGCGCTTTGCTACGCTTCCCGACTACACTACCAACCTCGATACGCTTGTACGTTCACTTGAATCCTTACCCTCCAATGCCATTGTCGTAGCACCCGAAGTGTGTCTGACCGGGTTTGATTACGAGCATTTTGATGCCGCCTGTGCTTTTGCAGATAAAGCACTGGAGCGCCTGTTGGCACTTCCGGGCGAACAGATAGTGATCTTGACGATGATAGAGCGGCGCAAGGACGGTGTCTACAATGTGGCGAAGGTACTGCATCGCGGCCGTGTCGTCCATGAGCAGGCTAAAGTCAAGCTGTTCAAGCTGGGTGGCGAAGACAGCCATTTTGCTCCCGGTAGTGAAACGGAAATAGTGCCGTTCGAGATGGAGGGTATCCGTTTTGGCATCCTCATCTGCTTCGAGCTGCGTTTTAAATCCCTCTGGCAGAAGCTTGAAGGGTGCGACATCATCGCCCTGCCCGCACAGTGGGGCAGGCTGCGCAGCGGACACTTCCTGGTCTTAAGCGAAGCGCTGGCGGTGATGAACCAGTGTTATGTCCTTGCAAGCGACGCGGCCAACAGCGAGACCAGCGGCGAGAGCGGCATCATCTCCCCTTTCGGAGAGGTTGCGCGTAACGGGAATGCCCTTTGCTTGGAAGGCGAATACAGTGAAAAAGAGGTGCAGCGCATGCGCCGTTATTTAGATGTAGGTATCAATGGATAAAATCAATACGATCAAAACACGTCGTCTCGCCGAAGAGATCGACAGGATCTTTCCCCTCAGTCCCGTCGTCAAAGAGGCGATAGTCAAGACCAACCGCGAAGCATTCGTCCCTGCGGGTTTCCGTCATAACGCGTACAAGCTCGACGCTTTGCCCATCGGGGCGCAGCAGTGGATAAGTTCGCCCCTGACGGTGGCGAAGATGACGGAGTATCTTGAACCCGAAGGCGCAGACAGCGTTTTGGAGATCGGCTGCGGCAGCGGTTATCAGGCAGCGGTACTCTCCAACATCTTTCGCCGCGTCTTCTCCATAGAGCGTATCGAACCGCTTATCCTTGAGGCGAAAGCGCGTTTTCGCGAACTGGGGATCATGAACGTGCACACCCGCACCGACGACGGGCAGAACGGTTGGGTGCAGTATGCTCCTTTTGACCGCATTCTTTTCTCGGCCTCGGCAACGCATATTCCGCAAAAACTTTTCGACCAGCTGGCCCCGCGCGGTATTCTGGTCGCACCGATGGAGAAGGACGGAGAGCAGGTCATCACCCGTTTTGTCAAAATCGGCGATGATATTTTTGAAGATGAACTCGAAGAGTGTGAGTTTGTCCCTGTGCTGAGCGGAGTGCAGAAATGATGCGTGCATTGTGGAATGAGAAGTTCTCCCGCGAGGGATACCTCTACGGAAAGAAGCCAAATACCTTTCTAGCTTCTCAGATGCATGTATTAGCCCCTCAGAGCGATATTCTCTTCCTTGGGGAGGGTGAGGGTCGCAATGCCTGTTACGCAGCTTCTAAGGGCTTTAACGCTACGGCGCTGGATGCTTCTGATGTGGGACTTGAAAAAGCCCGCGCCCTCGCAGAGGAGATGGGCGTTGCCGTTACGATAGAGCATCAGGATCTGCAGACGTGGCAGCCGAAGTCACAGTATGACGCCGTCATGACATCGTTTCTGCACCTGAGCGAACCTTTGCGCACGGAAGCTTTCAGAAGCGCTTTGAAGGCATTGAAGCCCTCAGCTCTTTTCATAGGCGAATTCTTCTCCACCAAGCAGCTTCCGCTCAGCAGCGGCGGGCCCAAAGATGAGGCGCTGCTCTATACCGTCGACTCCCTGCGTGAGATCTTCAGTCTCGAAGGTGCCGAGATCGTCTTGCTCGAAGCGTGTTCCGATCTGCTGGACGAGGGAACAGGGCATCAGGGCGAGGCGGAACTGATCCGCATCATTGTAAAAAAGCGCTAAGTTTCCTTCTTCCGCATAATTGTGTCACAATATGCCCTTGGCATAATCGTAACCAAACGAAGAGGAGAGCAT
>JBFEWT010000141.1:0-4729 GCA_041546225.1 Sulfurimonadaceae bacterium | reverse complement strand
CGAAGCGGCAGGTTTCGGTGCTATATGCGAGATCGTCGACAGCGGTGTACCCACACCGGGTTTTGCCTATGCCCTTGCCAATGCACGCTCACAAGAGCTCTTTGACACGGCCGATCTTGTCATTACGAAAGGGATGGGGAATTACGAGTGTCTGAGTCCCGCTCCGCGCAAGAACATTGTCTATCTGCTGAAGATCAAGTGCAATGTCGTGGCACGCTCATTGGGGCAGGAGCTCGGCAGTTTGATCTGCAAAGCCGTTTAAAGTTTTTTGACGCTAAACGTTTCGATCAAACCGAGGTCTTCAAGCAGTTCGTACAGAATCTCCTGACCGGTATACAGTGTAATAGCGACACCCTCTTGTTTGGTCAGTTTCATCAGATAACCGATGATCGATGAGTTGATCACCAGCGAATCATAGATCTTAAGGACAATCAGTCTCTCGTTTTTCAGCGGTTCAAGCGTGTTTTTGATGGCATCAAAATCACTGGCACTTATGATGTTCCCATAGATAGAAACCGTATTCTCTTGTAGGTCAATTTTCACAGCATTCCTTTGATAAGTTTTTATGCAGAATAACGCAGTTGGCTTTTTCCGAATAGTAAAGGCCGTCTGTCGTTTTAATGCTCATCTTTATGCCCCGGCCATGGTAGCCGGAGTTTTGAAAAAGATGTTTTTTCAATACCTTGGTATCAAAACCGTCACCTTCATCCCTGATACGTACAAAAAGCTTAGATGAGTCTATAGCGTAGTCGATAAAAATGCGCTTATGCGCGTTTTGCGGTTCGCGTTTTTGACACTCCTGCAAGAAGAGGTCTTGTTCGAGCAGCTGCTGTTTTTCGCTTCCGCTGATACCGAGGCTTCCGTGTTCGTACGCATTGAGAAGAAGCTCGTTGAAAGCAAGCAGCAGCTGGATGCCCAATGTCGTATCGACATGGTGTTCAACGAGAAAAGCGTGAAACCTGTCGCACTGCGGGTCTATCTCCGTAGAGAGGCTTGGAATGACGGTACGTCGGAGTTTGTCCGCAGCGATGCACTCATGGTGGAAATAGAGGACCGTTACATCATCATCGCGTTTCTTCGCAGTACGTTCATAGAAGTTTTCTGTAAACGAACGCCGGTTATGGCTTCTTTTGAAATCTTCTTTCAGATATTGCATGTAAAGGCTTCCGTCGGGAAGGGAGCTTTCGGTAAGCCCGTCACTGCAGAGCAAAATCTTTTTTGCCGTGCTGAAAGAGTGCCTGTCAAGAATAAAATCGCCCGTAAAACTGGAGATGGGCGGGTTGTTCGAACGTATTTTTTCGACGTCATCCTCTATGGTATGAATCAAAACAGGGGGCATACCGAACGCGGCGATCTCAACGGACTGCTCCTGCTGGTCAAAACAGGCGAAGGTGACGGAGATGATCTCATCATGAAGCAGGTTCTCTTTGATAAAAGCGATATAGGCATCGATGATCTTGCGCATTTCAAAAGTCTCGTCCTCGCCAAGCCTGTCTATATAGTAGTTTATAAACGAGGCGGATGAGATGGTAGTGACGGCAGCGGAGATCCCTTTGCCCATTGCATCGGCGATGAAGATGAACGTCGTTGCATCATCTATCCTGCGTACGGAGTATGCATCGCCGCTGAGAATATCGTGCGGGTTGTATATGCCATCGAGAAACCAGATGTCGTTTTCGTCTTTTTTATTGCAGATAAACTGGTAGTAGTAGTCGTTCCGGATAGCCTGATACTCTTTTTCAAAAGCCCTCTCCTGCTGGGCGACGACATACGCTTTTTGCTTTTCAAGCAACTGGACATGCTGCTCTATCTCCTGACTGAGCAGCTGTTCCGTGACATAGGCGCGCATGGAGTTGATGATGGAGGAGCGCAGTGATTCGTTGTTCCAGGGCTTCAGCAGGAAATGCGATATGTTAAGGTTGATCGCATCAATTAAAATATGCTTGTCATCGGCAGAGGTCGCGAGCATGATAGGTGTCTTGCGATCGCTGCTGCGGATGGCCTGTATCATGTCTATCCCGTTCATCTCCGGCATGAAATGGTCCGATATGACAAGGTCAAAGTGGCCTTCATGGAAGACGTCCAGACCTATCTTTCCGTCCGCTGCCGTGGTGACGCTTCCAAAAAAGTCTTCCAGGACGAGGGAGTATTGCATCAATAAAGTCTTGTTGTCTTCGACGACTAGAACATTAAAAGCCCGACACGCGTCGAGAACGGTTTCATCACTGATCTCTTTCATGTGATAGTTATATCACAAGTAAAATTAAAGCATTATAGACGATAAAGATAGATGGGAGTTTTGTATAAATCATTAAGGCAGATCTGTTTTTCAGGCTGATAGCGGGGGAGGGCAAAGGTGTTGCTGAGCAGTTCGCCGCGGAAACTGCTTTCCGTGCGAAGTTTTGTTTCAAGCGCCTCCATTCCCAAAGGAGAGAGGTAGCACAGCAGTACGTCAGCCTGTGAAAGGTCGGCATCCATAAAGCTGCTGCGGTAGAGGGAGAGGTTCTTCAGATTGAAGAGCCGTTTGCAAAGAAGCGAGAAGAGCCATGGCAGCGGTGAAAGCTCATACCCGATGACCTGCGTTTGCGGAAACTTTTTCGCAGCAGCGACAGCAAGCCCTCCCCACCCGGACCCGGCATCGATTATAACGCCCCGTACGGGCACGCTTACAAGCGAGAGGATCGTCTTTTTCGCGTTGGGCGAGCTCGGCATTGGCGAGATACCGGTTTTCCTGCTGTACCAGACGACGGAAACAATGCCCAGCAGAAGGGTGAGCAGGAGTAGAAGTTCCGCCATGGTGAGCGGTTACTCTTCGTAGTAGACGGGTACGGGAGGATTGCTCTCGAAGAGTTTCGCGATCGCTTCGGTGATCTTGGTCTTCAGTTTGCCCGCAGCGACCGGGTGGAAGAACCGTACCCCCTCTTCGCTTTCATGCAGCGAAGCGCTCTTCTTGTAGATGAATGCCGGCTGCTTTCCGATCTTGAGGCTCTGTTCGTAGATGCTTTTTGCATATTCGAAGATGTTCTTATGGTTGCGGGTATCGAATTTGTGCCCCCATGCGAAGAAGACAAACTTGCCGCTGAGGCGGATGTTCTTGACGTCGTGGTAGTTGAGTTCGCGCTCGAAACGTGTACTCTGGGAGGAGTGCATCTTCTCGATGTCTTCGTTAAAGGTCTCCAGTACGGAGGTCGGCTCGATATCGGGGCGGTTGTAGTTGAAAAGGTATTTCACCTCGATCAGCTTGCCCTCCTGCCCCTTGATGCGCGACTGGAAGATGTCCATCAGTTTGTTAAACTGCAGTTCGACGTAATCGTCCGTGATCTCGTAGCCCTGCTCCTGCAGCGGCTTGTCCGTGTTGTAGCCTTTGGGGGCAATGGCCGGATTATAGAGAAAGATAGTCCCTGCGATGGTCTTGCGTTTGTTCTTCAGCAGAGCCTTTAGCTCATCGACGGAGATCTGCTCATCGCCTTCGTTAAAGTAGAGGTAGTGTTCCGTGAGGTATTCAAGATCGTATGCGGTTGCGAATTTGCCGAAAGCTTGCATGAAAGAGGCCTTTTTATATAGTGACGCTATTTTACTCTAATGTGCTTTGCATGATGATAAAGCGGGCTTTATGGGCATTTAGAAACCCCCAAGTAGTTCTTTAGTATAATACGCGCAATTTTTAACCTGAAAGCAGAGATATGGTAACGTTTAGCGATCTTCTTCTTAAATTGCAGCAGTTTTGGAAAGAGCAGGGGTGTAACATCGTACAGCCCTATGATATTCCGGCCGGTGCGGGTACGTTCCACCCGGCGACATTTTTGCGCTCGCTCGATTCGCAGCCGTGGTCGGTAGCGTATGTAGCGCCTTCGCGCCGCCCGACGGATGGCCGTTACGGCGAGAACCCCAACCGCCTGGGAAGCTACTACCAGTTTCAGGCACTCATCAAGCCGAGCCCGGAGAACATTCAGGAGCTTTACCTCAAAAGCCTTGAGTACCTTGGTCTGAACCTCAAAGAGCATGACATACGTTTTGTCGAGGACAACTGGGAATCGCCTACGCTTGGCGCGTGGGGTCTTGGCTGGGAGGTGTGGCTCAACGGTATGGAAGTGACGCAGTTCACCTATTTCCAGCAGGTCGGCGGGATCGCGTGTGACCCTGTGGCTGTCGAGATTACCTACGGTACGGAGCGTCTGGCGATGTACCTTCAGGGCGTCGACACGGTCTTCGATATCGTCTGGAACGAGAACGAGCACGGCAAGACACTCTACCGCGATATCCATAAAGAGGGTGAGATCCAGTTCTCAAAGTATAACTTCGAAGTCGCAGATACGCAGATGCTTTTTGCGGAGTTCGAAGCGAAGGCTGCGGAGTGCAAGCGCGCTCTCGATGCAGGGCTTCCGCTGCCGGCATATGACCTCTGTATGGTGGCCTCAAACACGTTCAACACGCTTGATGCGCGTAAAGCGATCTCGGTCACCGAGCGTGCAAACTACATCTTAAAGATCCGCGAACTCGCCAAAGGGTGTGCGGAACTCTACAAAGAGCAGGAAGCCGAGCGTATAGCGCGCGTCGCGAAATAATCCTCATTCAACCGCATCGGATTCGACGCGGTTTCTGCCTTTCTTCTTCGCTTCATAAAGCAGGGTGTCTACCCGCTTCATAAAACTCTCTTTGCTGTCGGAATCATGCATCTGCGAAACCCCGAAACTGCATGTGACATTGGACTTGGTGAAAGTGTGCTCTT
>JBFEWT010000011.1:0-30838 GCA_041546225.1 Sulfurimonadaceae bacterium | reverse complement strand
CAGTATCGCCAGCGCCTCCGAGATGAGCGGCGTGCGCTCCAGGTCGAGATGCTCGATAGGCGAGAGGAGCGACTGTATCTGGTAGACCTTCTCGAAAAGCTCGTTCTGGTAGTCGATCTTCGGGCGTTCATGGTTGACCGTGTAGTGGTAGTGGTCGTTTATCTCCAGATAGCGGATGATCTCACGCTGGTCATCCACGCCGTCAAGGAAGGTCAGTACCACCTCCGAGGTCTTGTAGATGTTCAGCAGGTTAAAGACCTCGTCCAGCCCGTAACTCTGGTCTTCGCTGGTACCGTGGGTCTCATAGAGCCAGGTCTTGCCCGTCGTGACATCGATGGCCGAATACCCCACCGAGTAGATGTCGCGGTTCTTGTCGATGAGCAGGGAGACGATGTAGTTGTCGTCGTTGTCAACGGTGTAGTCGAAGTTCGTACCCGGAGAGATGATCTGCGAGACATAGCGGGTGATCTTCGGCGGGGTGCCTTTTTGCTTGATGACGATGATGGTGTACTTCTGCTCTTGGATAAGGCGGTTGAGATAACGCTCGAACGAGACGGCAGGCACACCGGCAAGCAGCGGGTTCTTGACGGAGTTTTCGACGATGCTCTTGTTCTTCTTGGTCAGCTGGATGTTGAGCAGTTCGGCCATCTCTTTGGCCTTGCCCACCTGAACATCGTCGTTGTTGACCTCATACACCTCGAAAAAAGTGCCTATCTCCATAAAGACCACGGTATCTTCGCCGTATTTTGATTCGAAGTGGCGCTGAAGATCGAAATAGACTTCGGTTAAAAGCCGGTTTTTGTCCGACAACAGCTGATCGAGTTCCGTTGATAACATTCGCCGCCAAACCCTTACGTTTAATTGGGCTTATTCTACACAAGCTTCCCTAAACGCTCCCTTTTACATTATAGGGTAGCTCTAAAAACAGCGGCAGCGTGCACCATTTACCTCCATGATTAATAAAAACTGTCTATAAGAGAGGCAACTGTAAATTTTCAGTTAACATTTATCTGATATACTTTTGCAGCATTACGATGCCCTGAAAACCTACCTATGATTTTGGAGAATAGATTTATTATGAACAGACCTGAGCCAGTAAACGAAGAAGTACTTTTTGACGGACGCAGCCTTATATCTGAGACTGACAGCGAAGGCGTCATCACCTATGTCAACCGGAAGTTCTGCGATATGGCTGCATACAGCAAAGAAGAAGCTATCGGCCAGCCGCACAGCCTGCTGCGCCACCCCGACATGCCAAAAGCCGCATTCGAAGGGATGTGGAAGACGATCCAGTCCGGAAAGATCTGGGACGGCTATGTCAAGAACCTCCGCAAAGACGGCAAGTTCTACTGGGTCATCGTCCATATCGTTCCCAAAAAAGACAACGAGGGCAACATCATCGGCTACATCGCTTCGCGTAAAGTCCCCGACCGTGAACAGATCAAACTGCATGAGAAAAAATACGCGGATCTGCTCGCACTGGAGAAGTAAAGCATCGCGCTTGCTTCCCACCCTCTTTTCCCTTTTTACCTTGATGACTCCCCTCACAAACACCCGCTCCGGCTTCCCGATAGCTTCCTGACGATTTTTCAGCAGCCTGACATCTATAGCACTGCTGCAGTGCCTGGCTGAGCCCGCCACGCCCCCGGCAGAGGGGATATTCGCTAATTTTCTACTCATTTTTATCAAAACAAATGACTATATTAATAATTAAAGTTGATAATAAAGTTTTAATCGGGTATAATTCCAAACTTTTTTATTTTGAGGGTGTTTCTTTTGAAAATATTATCGTCACTATTAATTTCGGTTATTTCTGTCTTTGCTGTCAGCGATGAACAGCTTAAAGTGCTGCAGACCGTACGCGATGTCGCCCGTACCATCCCCGACAAGAGCGGGGAGACCTACGAGAACACGCTTAGCGCCATCTGCCTGACCGAAAGCAGTGCCGGTAAAAACCTCATCGGTGACTTCAAGAAAGGGCTCATCATCACCAAAGCGTCGCTGGGCGTCATGCAGATACAAGTCGCGACCGCACGCTATGTCAGTCAACGCGTCGAAAAACTGGCATGGCTGCAAAAACTCAGCAATGCACAGATTGCCAACCGCCTCCTCAGCGATGTGGAACTCTCCGTACGCATCGCCGCGCACTACATCGTCATACTCAAGCACCGCCGCGGCGACTACATGAAAGCCGTCAGCGGCTACAACGGCGGCATGGTCAACCGCCCCTACTTCGGACGCGTCATGAACAACATGCTCTACGTCAAGAAACTGCTCAACCAGGGAAAGATCAGCTAAGGCCCTGCGTCTTTTTTCTTCCTCTTCAGTAGAGAAATGCCCCTCGCTTTTGCGCTACAATATTCCCTCTGTAATCATATTCTGCAAAAGGCCGTTTTATGCAACTGGATGAGATCCGCTATATCATGCTCGCCGCTTTTTTACTCGTCGTCGGTCTGGGCTTCTGGAAGCTCGCCCTCTTTTTCCCCTCAAAAGCCCTGAAGGATGACGACACCACCCCCGAAGCGACAGAACAGTTGATGCAGATCATGTTCCACTGCATCATAGACCATTGCGACCGGCACGACTGCATGAGCGAACGCGAACTCTATGTGAGGATGTGCGCACATCCGGAAATGGAACGCTTCTGGCGTTTTAACGAGAACCGCCTTAAGCAGCTGCTGCGCCGCTATTACCTGTTATATCCTCAAGCCGCTACGCTTGAGGAGATCTACGCACTCGAAAAACCGAAGCAGAAACTTCGCGGCCGCAGAAGCTGAGATGACTCTTTTTAATACTCTTTAACACAAAGTGATATATAAGAATTTAAAAACTATCTCCGAATCAGCTTCCATACTTTAATGCAATCATTCTTATGTTAGAATAGGGAAATTACGAGATAAGGCACCCTGATGAAACGCTTCGTAACGCTCCTCTTTTTGCTTGTTATGTCACTGTCAGCCGAAACAACGATGGGGCAGCTGCAACAGGAACTGCGCGTTGCCCTCGTCGTTGCAAACAGCAGCTATGACGAGTCGCCGCTTGACAACGCCCTTGAAAACGGCCGCAAGATGCGCGACTACCTGGAAAAACACCGCTTTACCGTCATCTATGCCGAAGATGTCAATAAACGCGAATTCGTCAAACTGATCAGAAAGTTTTCCAGAAAGATGAAACCCAACTGTCTCTCGCTCTTTTACTACAACGGTCATGCCGTCCAGCTTAACGGCGAAAACATGATCGTCCCTACCGAGACCTCCATCAGCACCGACAAACACCTCGGCTACCAGGGCATCCCTGTCGATACCGTCGCTTCGCTTATGCGCAAAGCGCTTAACCGCCTGAACATCGTCATCATCGACGCAGCCTACCCCAAGCCTTTCGGCAGCAGGTACCAGCCAGCGAAGAGGGGGCTTGCACCCTTCAAGGCACAAAAACAGTTTCACTTCATCCTTGCCAAGCAGCCCAACACCCTTTCGCGTTCAACCGATTTCACCGGGCGTTTCATCCGTACCTTTGCCGAAGAACCGACCGATATACGCAGCGGCATACAGCAGATGATCGACAACTCCAAAGGGGCGGAACAGCCATGGATCGTTCATGACAAAAAAGAGCGCTTCTTCTTTGTCCTGCCCGAAAGCCTTGGCGTCAATGAGAGCGCCATCTGGAACAAAGTGCATGCGCTCAACACCATAAAAGCCTATAGCGCCTTTGTGAAGGAATATCCGAAAAGCCGCTATGTAGAAGAGGCTGAAAAAGCGCTGCAAGAACTGCAGTCGGCTGCTGATGCCCGGCAGAAGCAGAGCGACACGAAAAAGACGCCGGAAGCGAAACCGCTCAAAAGCGCTGCAAATGCGGCGAAACGCGAAGCACAAGCCGCAAGGATACAGAAGTATAAACAGATGGTCAGCGCGCAACAGCAAGAGCAGATAGAGAGGTACAAAGAGATGCTCAAAAAACGGGGGATCGAGATCATCGAACCGCAGATGGCGACGGTACATGCCGGGTCGTTCATGATGGGCTCGGACACACACGACATCTCAAAACCGCGCCATAAAGTGAGCATTGAAAACGGCTTTAAGATCGGTGTATGCGAAGTGACCTACCATGAATACGCCCAGTACCTCAAAGCGATCAACAAGTACCCGACAGCACCCGAGCAGTGGCGCGGAGAGAAGCAGCCCGTCATCAATGTCACATGGCAGCAGGCGAACAACTATGCGCAGTGGCTGCGGCGCTATACCGGCAAACCCTACCGTCTTCCAAGCGAGGCCGAATGGGAATATGCCGCCAGTGCAGGAAAAGATACGCTCTATCCGTGGGGTTCTGAAGAGAATCTCTCAGTAAAACATGCCTGGATGAAACAGAATTCAGGCACAATAACCCATGAATGCGGGGCATTGACCGCTAACGCGTTCGGCCTTTTCGATATGGCCGGCAATGTCTGGGAATGGGTGGCCGACGATGCCCAGCCCCATCAACAAGATGCCCCGGCTGAGGGCACAATCCAAACAAACGGGAGCGGGACCAAAGTACTTAAAGGGGGTTCATGGAGCGACACGGTAGTGAGTATCGCACCCCATCACCGACGCTTTGAACCTGTCAATTTCAGTGCCAATACGGTGGGATTCCGCCTGCTCCTTGAAGAGATCTGATGAACGACTATAAACTTAAACTGATAGCAACACTGCTTAGCGCTGTTGTATTTGCCCTGTTTTTTATTATTCTTGCCTTTGTCGTACCGACGAAAGAGAAACCGGTAAGTTTCAAAAAACTTGAAAAACCCAAAACAAAACTTGAAGAGATCTCGAAAAGTTTTCAAAAGAAGGATAAATAATGCTGCGTTCGCTTCTGCTGCTACCGCTTCTGTTA
Organism: Sulfurimonadaceae bacterium; assembly: GCA_041546225.1. Classification (GTDB taxonomy): domain Bacteria; phylum Campylobacterota; class Campylobacteria; order Campylobacterales; family Sulfurimonadaceae; genus JBFEWT01. The sequence goes on along the minus strand of JBFEWT010000011.1, from coordinate 25,969 downwards.
CTGCTAGTGGGCTGCAGCCCGGCACGGCTTAACAGACATCTTAACCATCTTCCGCCGCCGCCTCCACTCGCTCCGCTTCCCAAAAAAGCGGTAACGCCGAAACCGAAGGTGCACAAACCTGTCGCCGCACTGCCCGCTGCCGCACCCAATGCGAAAGTAAACAACCATAAAAAGCACAAAAAGCACTCCGGTAAAAAACAGCGCTACGATAAAAAACAGCGTCAGCACGTGCAGCACTACTACCGTTCCCTTCCGCCGGGACTCTATAAAAAAAGAGCCCGCGGCGGAAAGCTGCCGCGCGGATGGCAGAAACGTATCGCCATCGGCAGGACCTTACCTGCAGACTACCTCATCAATGCGCCTCTCGCACCGCGTGATCTTCTCAAAGAGATGCCGCCGCTTCCGGCAGGTTCGATGATGCTGCACCTTGAACACCAGATGATACTTATCGACAAACATACCAGGCATATACTCGATATTATAAAACTCTAACGCTGCTAAAACTCGCACTAAGCAGCAACACATTACAATAAGAGATGCTTTACTGTGAACGAGGTATCGACACCCGATCGACCGCCATCATGTTTGAACACCTCAGCGAAGAGACGCAGCAGCGTGCGCTGAAGTTTATGAACGCCTGCTCACCTTATGAGCTGCATTGGGATGTCATGCCCATAGCGCAGCTTCCCTACGGCCGCATCGGCGACTTTGAGCAGGATGACATCGACCTTCAGGCACTGACGCAGCTGGGATACTACCGCCTCTAAGGTCTTCACATTTAAAAAGAGAGAACATGCCCAAGAAACTCAACCCGCTGATCAAATACACCCAGGACTATCTCATATGGGTCGCTGCCGCCTGTTTCGGCATCTACATACTCTACAGCAAGGGCTACATCGGTGCGGACTTTGTCTCTGTCGATGTCAACACTGCCTATGCGATGATGCAAAACGAGGAGCAGAACATCACCCTGCTCGATGTCCGTACACTGCAGGAGTATCAAAGAGACGGCAGGATCGCCGGAGCGGTACTGCTGCCGCTGGGCTCACTGGAGGAGAAAATAGCGCAGCTGGACGCTTCCAAAGGGAAGAAACTGCTCGTCTACTGCCGCAGCGGCAACCGGAGTGTCAGCGCCGCAAGGATTCTTGAAGGCCACGGCTTCAGCGTCTACAACATCAAAGGCGGCATAACCGACTGGAAAGCCGCCAAACTGCCGCTGGAAACCGAGTAAACGCGCCTACAGCTTCTGCTGCACCTGCACAAGCATCGCTTTTAACTCCGCGATCTCCCGGTGCAGCTGTTCCGTCGTCACCTCTTTTGGCGTATCGTCGCCCTCTTTTTCCTTCTCTTTAAGCGTAAAGATCGCATCGACGATAATACCGATAAGCAGGTTGACCATCACAAACGTCACCAACAGTATAAAGACGATAAAGAAGATCCATGCATACGGGTACGCCTCCATGACCGGGCGCGAGATCCCCATGGACCAGCTCTCCAGCGTCATCACCTGAAAGAGGGTGTACATAGAGGCGCCAAGCGTACCGAACCACTCGGGAAAACGCTCGCCGAACAGGGTCGTCGCCATAATGGAGAAGACGTAGAAAAAGAGCATCAGCACCATCGAGATGGAGACGATGCCCGGCACCACGCTCACCAACGCACCGATGATGGTACGCATCTGCGGGATGATGGTAAGAAGCCTGAAGAGTCTCAGGACGCGAAGCACACGCAGTATGGAGAACTCTTCGCTCACCGGTACCAGAGAGATCGCCACGACAAAGAAGTCGAAAAGGCTCCACGGGTCTTTGAAAAACGCCGTACGGTAGGCGTAGATGCGCAATGCGATCTCCACTGTAAAGATCGCGATAACGATCATGTCGAGTGCATTGAGCAAAGTGCCGTACTCGGCCATAATAGGCTTTGACGTAGCCAGTCCAAGCGTAATACCGTTGAAGATGATCAGTCCGGTAATAAAATAACGAAAGAGTCTGGTCTCGACCAGAGTTGTCACAATTGCGCGCATGTTTTCCTCGCTGCAGCAGCTCAAGGCTGCCTGATTTAGTTGCGCGATTTTAGTAGTAAAGATTATATGCATGGTAAACGGATTGAAAATGAACGTATCCGAATACTCGCCTTTGCAATACTCAATAAACGCTATACTTACCATAGAACAATTCATCCATCGGTGGTATATCATGCAGATCGATCTGACCAAAGGCGACATAGGCAAGCATATCCAGACCCTTGCCATTCCCGCCAGCATAGGCTTCTTCTTCCACACCATGTTCAATGTCACCGACACCTACTTTGCCGGCCTCATCTCCACGCAGGCGCTCGCCGCGCTCTCGCTGTCGTTTCCCATCTTCTTTATCATCATCTCCGTCGCAGGCGGGATGGCGGAGGCTGTCACGGCACTTGTGGGCAATGCGCTGGGACAGGAGCGTAAGGCCGAGGCGCAGCATATTGCGCAAAACGCCCTGCTGCTGGGTGGTATGCTCGCCGTTGTGCTTACGCTCATGGGCTATGTCTGGGCACCTTTTCTGATGATGACGCTGGGTGCCAGCGGTGCTTACCTCGCAGAGGCGCTGGGGTACATCAACATCATCATCATCGGTACGGCATTCTTCGTCTTTACCTTCTTCATCAATGCCATGCTCAACGCCGTTGGCGACACCGTCTCCTTTCGCAACATCCTCATCTTCTCCGCGCTGCTCAACGTCGTGCTTGACTACTGGTTCGTCAAGGGCGGGCTCGGGCTTCGTCCCATGGGGATGGAAGGCATCGGTCTGGCTACCATCATCATCGAGGCACTGAGTGCGCTCTACCTCTGGTACCGCTTGAACCGCACGCCCTTCTTCAGCGACATGTCTGTTTTTCGTTTCGACGGCAAAGTCATCCAGGAGCTCATCTTGCAGGGCATCCCGCCAAGCGTCAACATGGCGCTGATGGCGGTGGGTATCTACATCATCACCTATTTCGCGGCACCGTTCGGGCAGGAGGTGGTGGCGGCGTATGGCATCGGCATGCGGATAGAACAGATCATCCTGATGCCCGTCATCGGCCTCAATATCGCCGTTTTGGCCATCGTCGCGCAGAACAGCGGGGCGCAGATCCACGAGCGTATCGTCGAGACGGTAGACAAAGCGCTCTCATACGGCTTCTTCATGGCGTTGTGCGGGGGCCTTCTCCTGCTCGGTGCTGCGGATATCCTCATGGATATCTTCAGCAACAACCCCGGCGTCATCGCCGAAGGGGTGACCTATCTGCGTATCGAAGCGCTCATCATCTACCCCTTTGTCATGATCTTCATCTACCTCGCCATGCTGCAAGGCATCAAAAAACCGGCCTTTATCTTCTACATCAGCCTCGCCCGCCAGATAGTCGCGCCGCTGATCGTGTTGAGCGTGCTGGCATGGATGCAGTTCGGGGTGATCGCCATCTGGGTCGGTATCGCCGCTATTGTCACGATCTCCGCGCTGCTGACGCGCTGGTATGGGGCAAATGCACTCGATGAGCTGAAACGAAAGTACGGTTAAAGGCGTTTACGCTTTATCGACCCGGGGTATGTTCCCGATCACAAAATGATGCATCCCGTCGCGGTAATAGTGCGAAAGGCCCATCTTGTGCGTCTCAAGGATGCTCTTTACGATGTAGAGCCCCAGACCGAAACTTTTGGAGAGTTCATCGGGGTTGTTGTACATAAACGGTTCGAGCATCGCCTCGAACTGCTGCTCTTCGGGCCACTCTTTTCCGCGGTTGATAAAGATGAGCGTATCGCCCTCCCTGCGGATGAGCACCCGTTTGTCGTCACTGTACTTAAACGCATTGTCGATGAAGTTTTTAAAGACGGTCGTCATCATACGGCAGTCGGCAAGGATCGTATCGTCCGCGTCAAACTCATGCACTATCGTCCCGTCACTGCTGATCATAAGCTCAACGGCTTCGTCTGTAAGCCTGGCAAGCCTGCAGCGTTCATTATTGCGCTTGCCCGACTGGGAGGTCACCTGCTCGATATGCGCCATATCATCGAGCAGAAGCTCCATCCGCATGAAAGCGCGCTCTAGTATCTGCGTCTCTGCCCCTTTTTCCAAAAAAGGAAGCGACAGTTTACCGACGGTAATGGGGGTCTTGAGCTCATGCGTGACATTGCGCATGAAGAGGCGGCGCGCCTCGGTCAGCGCACGGTTCTTCCGCACCGCCTCGTCAAAAGCGTTCGCGACATAGGCTATCTCATCCTTGCCGCTGCTTTTCGTCGGGACATAGGTACCGTTGTCTCCGTACTTTCTGATGGCTTGTGCAAGCTGTTTCAGCGGCAGAAGGCTGTGGATGATGGAGAGGTAGAGTGCGACGATGAGCAAAAGCAGTACAAACAGACTCCCGCGCAGCCACATCAGGTAGGGGTTTGAATGCGGCACCCCTATCATGAACGGGGGCTCGGAACGGTTGATGAGCACATAGAGCGTAGTCGGCGAGACCATGATCTGTATGCGCCCCTCTTTCAGAGAACTCTGTATCTGTGCGTTAAAGCGTTCGGGGACACTCTTGAACGCAGGCGTAAGCCCCGCTTTGGCCTCAGGTGTGATGGCTTCATAGCTGTAGCCCCGCTCTTCAAAAAAAGCTTTCCGCGCCGTATCGGACTGCAGGATCGTCTGCCGGACCAGCGCCAGCATCCGGTCGCTCTCTTTTTCCAGTATGTTGCGATGCTGCTGGTCGATCTCGAACGAAAGGAAGTAGAATCCCACCATGATCGCAGCGACAATAAACGCGAAGAAGAGGGTCAGTCTCGTAAAGATGGAGCGGTGGACCATGCCTCTACCCTTCAAAGCGGTAGCCGCGGCTTCGGATGGACTTGATAAAAATGGGGTGTTTCGGGTTCTCTTCGATCTTCTGGCGCAAACGGCTGATGATGACGTCGACCGTACGAGAAGAGCTCTCTCCCGAGATGGAGGGGGCGTTGTTGACGAGGAAATCGCGCTCGAGTATCCGGCCCGCGTTCAGGATCAGAAGACTGAACACCTCATACTCCGCAGGCGTCAACTCCAGACGCTCGCCTTTAAAACTGATCTCGCGGCGCGACTCGGAAAGCTCCACACTGCTCGGAGCTACCTCTAACGACGGACGGTAGCGCCGCATGATGCTCTTAATACGGGCGATCAGTTCGCGCGGTTCGTAAGGTTTGGGAAGATAGTCGTCAGCACCATACTCCAAAGCGACCAGTTTATCGTCGATATCGCTTCGTGCACTGGAGATGATGATGGGGATGTCTACTTTTTCCCTGATCATCCGGCACAGCTGCAGGCCGTCCATCTCGGGAAGCGTAAGGTCGAGAATAATAAGATCGAAATGGTGGTTCTCAAGGCTTTCAAGCGCCGCAGAAGGAGAGACGACCGCTTCTACATCCATCTGGTTCCACTTGAGGTAGTTCACCAGAAGCGTCGTGATGTCCGGATCGTCTTCAACCATCAGAATATGCACGCTTTACTCCCTTCTCAGAGCGGAAGACGCATCCGCAGAGCGCTCACGCCTATTTTTCCGATGTCTCAGAAAAACCCTGGTTTAGCGCCGATTGGAAAATCGTCTCCGCTGTAATTTTATCTTCTTTTGGTGCTGTTATAACCATCACACTCATTAAAATCAGTCCCAGAATCGCCAATGCACCCGGGGAAAAAATAGCGTTTACCATCTCTGTCCTTCGTCCTGTCATGACATGTGTCATAAAATATGAACGAAGTATGCCTCTGCATGGTAAATCGAATTTTAAAGAAATGTTAACGAATGTAAACGTACCTCACCGGCACCTCTGCAAAGGAGCATTATACCCGTAAATCCAGCTCTTTTGCCGTATCTTGCGCGTAACGCTATGCGCTGCCCCGCTCTTTGCGGACAGAGCGTATCCAGAGCCGGTTGACCAGCAAAAAGCCTACGACCGAAAGAACAATACCGCAAAACAGGGCGCCGGTGTACAGCGGCACGACGATCGCCTCTATATTGTTCTCAAACCATGCCAGCGAGATCTCTGCACTCTGTGCCGTATCTTCACTGCTTCGCATCAGCAGCATCTCCCCTACCAGGTACTCCACGTAAAAGATGAACGGCATGCTCAAAGGGTTGGATATCCAGACCAGCACAAGGGCGATAGGGGCATTAAAGGCGAAGAACGGCAGTACCGCCAGTACCGCCAGCATCTGAAACGGCATGGGCATCATGGCAAAGAAAAGCCCGACAAGCACGGCGCGCGAAACGCTTCGCCTGTTCATACCGATATACGCACGGGGGATCTGGTACTTCTGTATCAAACCCTGCACTTTCTCGTGCGAATGCGTCTTTTTAAAGACCTTGCGTACCATGTTCCCCTCTCCTGTCCGACCGGCAGACTCATTTTATGCGCATCATTATAGTCCAAAGAAAATAACAGAAAAGGCAACAAGAGAGTATTTCAAAACCGCTCTTGACTCTAAAAGTGAACTTAAACAGTGAATTACGCTGAATTTTTGTGCCATTTATGCAGAAAAACGACCTATACTGTACACAGATAATGACAAGCGTATTGGAGATAAGGAGGTTTCCCATGGAAAAAGACATCCCTCACGATCCGCACACACCTCTTTACACCTGTCCCATGCACCCTGAAGTAGAGCAGATGGAAGAAGGAAGCTGCCCCGTCTGCGGAATGGCACTTGAATTAAAAGAGATCTCCGTCCAGAGCGAGGAGAGTGCCGAGTATCATGATATGCTCCGGCGCTTCAACCTCAGCCTCCTGCTCGCCCTGCCCCTGTTCATACTGGCTATGACGGCAGACATGGCACCGCAGTGGTTGCCCGGGGCGCTCTCCATGAAAAGCGTGCAGTGGCTTCAGTTTCTGCTGGCGACACCCGTTGTCATATACGGCGGCCTCCCCTTCTTCATACGCGGGTACGACTCCCTGCGCCACCGCAACCTCAACATGTTCACCCTCATCTCGCTGGGCGTGCTCGTAGCATGGGGCTACAGTATCGCCGCACTCTTTTTTGCGCACCTTTTCCCGCCGCAGATGCGTGATACGCAGGGTCTGGTCCATCTCTATTTCGAGTCGGCCGCCATCATCACCACCCTTGTGCTCCTTGGACAGGTACTGGAGCTTCGGGCGCGTTCACGTACCGGCGAGGCCATAAAGTCGCTCCTGCAGCTCTCGCCGGAGAGTGCACACCTGCTGCATAGTAACGGCAGCGAAGAGAGCGTGCCGCTTGAGCACATCAAACCCGGGAACCGGCTGCGTATACGCCCGGGCGAGAAGATTCCCGTGGATGGCAAGGTCATCGAGGGAGAAAGCAGTGTCGACGAGTCGATGATCACGGGCGAACCGATGCAGGTGGGAAAACGCCGCGGCGACAGGCTCATCGGAGCGACGATCAACGGTACGGGCAGCCTGCTTATGGAAGCGCAAAGCGTCGGCAATGACACCCTGCTGGCGCAGATCGTACAGATGGTCGCCTCCGCCCAGCGCTCGCGTGCACCCATTCAAAAAGTCGCCGATACCGTCTCCTCCTACTTTGTCCCGGGTGTCATCTTCATTGCCGTTATCACCTTTTTTCTCTGGATCGCATTCGGCCCCGAACCGCGTATCGCCTACGCTATCATCAACGCGGTAGCCGTGCTCATCATCGCATGCCCCTGCGCACTTGGACTTGCTACGCCTATCTCCATCATGGTCGCGACGGGACGCGGTGCGACAGAAGGAGTACTCTTTAAAAATGCGGAGGCGCTGGAGATCATGGAGCGTGTCGACACACTGGTCATCGACAAGACGGGGACCCTGACCGAGGGGCATCCAAAAGTCGTCTCACTCTTTGCGGATGAGACATCCGCAGAGCCGGAACTGCTGGCTTATGCGGCCGCACTGGAGTCGCAAAGCGAACATCCGCTGGGTGAAGCCGTGGTAGCCGAAGCGAAAGCACAGCATCTGACGCTTGGCAGTGTCAGCGGTTTTGTTTCGCATACCGGAGAGGGTATCAGCGGCAGTGTCGACAATGTGCAGGTCGCAGTGGGCAATCCGCAACTGATGCAGCGCCTGGGCATCGACATCACACCCCTTCTTGATGCGGCAGAAAAACGCCGCGAAGCCGCCCAGACCATCTTTTTTGTCGCCGTCGGGGAGAGGGCTGCCGGATTTATCGGCGTTGCAGACCCTATCAAAGCTTCCGCCCCCGAGGCGATAGCCCAGCTGCACAAGCAGGGAATACGCATCATCATGCTTACCGGCGACAACCGCACGACCGCAGAGGCCATCGCCAAAGCGCTTCGTATCGACGAAGTACACGCCGAAGTGATGCCCGAACAAAAAGCATCGGCTGTCTCGAAACTGCAAAAAGAGGGTCACATCGTCGCGATGGCCGGAGATGGTATCAACGACGCTCCGGCACTTGCCAGGGCGCACGTAGGCATTGCCATGGGTACGGGAACCGATGTTGCCATGCAGAGTGCGGGCATCACCCTGGTAAAAGGGGATATCCGCGGCATTGTCCGGGCCAGAGAGCTCAGCCGCGCCACCATGCGCAACATCCGGCAGAATCTCTTTTTCGCCTTTGTCTACAACAGCGCGGGCATACCGCTGGCTGCGGGTCTGCTCTATCCCTACTTCGGAGTGCTGCTCTCTCCCATGATCGCCGCAGCAGCGATGAGCTTCAGCTCCGTTTCCGTCATCGGCAATGCGTTAAGGCTGCGCAATAAAAACAAATAAGCGGTATCCCAATCTGAAATATCTCTTATTTGCCCTGTTTCACTTCTCATGTCAGGTATAGGCTTAGATAAAATTGTTATAATCACTATGACTTGATCTAAAAGACGCGGGAAGTGCCTGATGATAAAACGATATGACTATACCCTTCTTATCGTAGAAGACTCCAAGCTTATCAACAGTGCGCTGTGTGACATGCTCTCAAAATCGCACACACCGCGTTTCAAGATCCACAGTGCAGAGACACTTGCAGAAGCACGCGATATCCTTGGCGAACACCCCGTTGACTTCATCGTCCTTGACCTCGAGTTGCCCGACGGCACCGGCGAAGAGCTCATGGGATACCTTGGAGCGACGGAACTCTACGAACGTTCCAAAGTGATCGTCCTCACCGGCAGCATCGACAAGATGCGCCGCGACAACCTTTTTCAACTCGGTATCATCGACTACCTTTCCAAAGACAACCCTGTTAACTTCCTCGCCAACGAGATCAAAAAAAGCATCGCCCAGTTCATCTCGCATGAAAACACCCGGATCCTCGTCGTAGATGACTCCAAGTTTTTTGCCGACCATGTCTCGACCGTACTGCGAAACCAGAACTATACGGTCTTCACCTGCCTGCACAGTACCGAAGTGTACGCGTTTTTGAAAAACAATTCGGTCAATCTCCTGCTTACCGACCTCGAAATGCCGGAGATGAACGGCATCGAACTGCTGCGCCAGATACGCAAGGACGACGAGATGCTGGACCTTCCCATCATCGGAATATCGGGGACGACCAATCAGGACCTCATCTCCAAACTCCTCAAAAGCGGGGCGAACGACTTCCTTGCAAAACCGTTCCTCATCGAAAACCTCCTGCTCAAAGTCGACGTCACGGTCTCGCTCTATAAAAAGCAGCGCAAACTGATGGAGCTAAACGAGTACCTCCAGGATGAGATCAACCGCAATGTCGAAGAGATCAGGAACAAAGACCAGCTGCTCGAGCTCGACAACCGCCACGCACAGATGGGGGAGATGGTCGGTTCCCTGACGCACCAGTGGAAACAGCCCCTGCACGGCATCAGCCTCGCGGCCGAATATATCAGGCACCTCTCCGCAGATGACCATGAAACGGACGAGACCGTCCAGACCATCCTCGAACAGGTCCAGTTTCTCTCCGATACCATGGAGTACTTCCGCCACTTCTTCAAACCCGTCAAAGAGAGAGAGCGCTTCAGTATTCTGGGCGCATTTGAGAATGTCCTGCTCCTGCTCGGCGAGACCTACGAGAACATCGACATCACCCTTGATGGCAACGAAAAGCTGCTTGCCAGCGGCTATCCGAACGAGTTTTACCAGGTCATCATCAACCTTCTTAACAATGCACAGGACGCCTTCGAAGAGAACCATGTCACACAGCGCCGCGTCACCGTCAAAATAGCATCGGAAAATTCGCATACCGTCACAACCGTCTGCGACAACGCAGGCGGCATTCCCGAAACGATCATGGAGACCCTCTTCGAGCAGTATGTCACGACCAAAGAGAAAAAAGGCACAGGCATCGGTCTGCACCTCTCACGCTCCATCATTGAGAAGATCGGCGGCACCGTAACGGTACACAACATGCAAGAAGGAGCCTGCTTCACCATCACGCTCCCACTGGAAGGCACTGCATCATGAGCAACACAAACATAGAGACAAAACCGTACAGCGCCGTGTCGCAGGAGCATCTCGATATTTTCGCCGAAGGGCGCACCAACATCGTCCACAAATGGGTAAAGAGCGATGCGGTTACCGACCTGCTCGCCAGATATATCGACCCCGAACGCTTCGAATCCCTTTACGCCTACGCCATCTATGATTACTACCTGCAAGTGCTCAAAGATGAAGCGCCCATCGGAAACTGCCCGGCCATACGGGCTTTCCTCGATGACTGCAAGTCTTTGAACGTACCGCCGCACCACCTCTTTTCAGTCTGCAGCGGACTGCGCAACGGCATCGTCGACTACGGCTTCGAACGCGGAATCATGGCGCGTGAACTTTTCGACACCCTGGCCTATGTGAGTGACGAGAACCTCGCCGGAGTGATGCAGACCTACAGCCAGACGTTCATAGAGAAAGAGCAGACCATCACGGAGCAGAACCGCTGGCTCAAACAGTACCAGCGGATCATCGACGAACTGCTCATCGTCTCGCAGACAGACGCCACGGGGACCATCACCCACGTCAACGACAACTTTTGCACGGTATCAGGCTATGCGCGCGAAGAGCTCATAGGCCAGAGCCATAATATCGTCCGCCACCCCGACACCCCCAAAGAGACCTTTGCAGGGCTCTGGGACGCCATCAAAAACAACAAGGTCTGGACAGGCAACCTGCTCAACAAGCGCAAAGACGGTTCGAAGTACTTCGTCCATACCATCATCTTCCCGCTGCTCGACGCCGAAGGCGAGATAGAAGGGTATATGTCGACACGTATCGACCTGAGCGAGCTCTACCAAACCCAGCAAAAACTCGAGCAGCACCAGGCAAACCTCCAGCACGAAGTAGAAGAGCGCACGGCCGAGCTTACCGAAGAGATAGAGCACTCCCAGTCCCTACTCAAACAGCTTGAAACGGAACATTCGCTCTTCAAACGCGGTTCCACCGTCATCTTCAAATGGCATAACGAACCGGGCTGGCCGGTCGAATACGTCTCCGATAACGTTGACAGCATACTGGGCTACAGCAAAGCCGAGTTTGAAAGCAACACCATCAAGTTCGACCAGATCATCTCCGGCGATGACCTTGAGAAGGTCATGCAGGAAGTAGGCGACTTCAGCAGCTCCGGCGATGACTACTTCCACCATGATCCCTACCGTGTGATCACCAAAGAGGGGCGCACGCTCTGGATCGACGACCATACGACCATCATCCGTGACGAAACAGGGGCTATCACGCACTACTACGGCTATATCCAGGATATCACCCCGCTCATCGAGACCCGCGAGCAGTACCAGCAGCTCGTGGAAAACATCGGTGAGAAGTTTGTCTTCTACAGCTACCTGCTGCATAACGGCGAACTGCTCTATGTCAACAAAGCCATGGAAAACGTCTTCGGACTCACCCCCGAAGAGACCATCGGAAAGAACTGGACAGCGCTGATCGACTGGGTTCCCGAGGACCTCGAAAAGGCGGGAGAGAACCTGATGAAGATGGCCAGCGGCGAAACGTACGAGATCGAGTTCCCGATGCGCTTCATCCACCCCGACGGCACGCTGCGCACTATCGAGACCTATACCTACCCTGTCAAAAACGTAGCGGGAGAGATCACTACGGTCAACGGCTTTATCATCGACATCACCGAACGCAAAGCCCTCGAGGATGCACTGCAGCAGGCACACGAAGCGATGATAGCGGATGCGAAGCGCTACCAGAACATCATCGAAACGACCAACGAGGGTGTCTGGATCATCGACCCTGAAAAGAAGACCCTCGAGGTCAACAGTTCACTGAGCCGTATGCTGGGCTACAGCGCCGAAGAGATGCTGGGTAAAACGCCGCTGGAGTTTACCGACGAAAAGAACCAGGAGATATTCCGTCAGCAGACATCGCTCATCGGCGACTCCGACCACCGCCGCTACGAGATAGAACTCATACGCAAAGACGGCTCGAAGTTCCCCTGCATCTTTAATGCGAACACCGTCTTCGACGACCGGGGCGAAGTGGTATTCGCCTGTGCCTTCGTCACGGATATCACCGAACGCAGACTGGCCGAGCAGAAGATAGAGGAGTCCGAGACCTTTTTGCGCAACATCACCGAAAGCGCCATTGACGGTATCGTCAGTATTGACACGCACGGTACCGTTCAAAGCTTCAACAAAGCCGCCGAAACGCTCTTCGGATATACAAAAGAGGAGGTACTCGGCAAAAATGTCAATATACTTGTTCCCGAACCGCACCACAGCGCGCATGATCAGTACCTTGTAAACTACCTGCGTACGGGCATCCCAAAAGTCATCGGCAAAACGGTGGAGACAGAAGCTGTCCGCAAAGACGGCACCTTCTTCCCGGTCTCGCTGCGCGTGGGTGAGATCAAGTTCAAGCAACGCAGGATCTTTACGGCGCTCTTGCAGGACATCACCGAGCGCAAGCTCGTTGAGAACACCCTCATCGCGGCCAAAGAGAAAGCCGAGGAAGCGGCGAAGACCAAGTCGGACTTCCTTGCGAACATGAGCCACGAGATCCGTACGCCGATGAATGCCATCATTGGCATGTCCCACCTTGCACTGCAGGGCGAGCTCACGCCAAAGGCACGCAACTACGTCGAAAAGGTCAACCGTTCCGCCGAGATGCTGCTGGGGATCATCAACGATATTCTCGACTTCTCCAAGATAGAGTCGCATAAACTGCAGATGGAAGAAGTCCCCTTTCTCCTGTGCAACGTCTTCGAGGACCTTGTCAACCTTGTCGAGGTGAATGCCAAGAACAAAGGCGTCGAACTCATGTACTGGGTCGACGAAAGCGCTTCGGGACAACTCGTCGGTGACCCCCTGCGCCTTGGCCAGATCCTGCTCAACCTCGTCAGCAATGCCATCAAGTTCACCCAGAACAAAGGCGAAGTAGTCATCGAGGTCAAAACGGAAGATGAGAACGAGCAGTTCGCACGCCTGCACTTTTCTGTCCGTGACAGCGGTATCGGCATGACTCCCGCACAGCTTGAGAAGCTCTTTATCCCCTTTACGCAGGCAGACAGCTCCACCACCCGCGAATATGGAGGCACCGGACTGGGTCTTGCCATCAGCAAAAAACTGACCGAGCTGATGGACGGGGAGATATGGGCAGAGAGCCGTGAAGGCGAAGGGAGCACCTTCCATTTCACGGCCCGTTTTAACAAGCAGCGCCGGCAGGAACTCCCCGCCAATGTGCGTAAAGACGCCCTGCTGAGCGGTCTGAAGATACTGCTTGTCGATGACAACAGCACCTCACGGCTGATCCTCACCAAGATACTCAGGAGTTTCGGATGCACCGTCGAGGAGACGAACAGTGCAGAAGAGGCGCTTGAGCTGATAGCGCAGCACCGTACGATAGAGCCATTCGATCTTATCCTCAGCGACTGGAAGATGCAGGGCATGGACGGGGTAGAGATGGTGCGTACAATACAAAACGACCCGGAAATCGTCCGACAGCCCTCTATCATCATGATCACGGCGCACGGTATGTATGAGGCTTCAGAAGCGGCCAAGGGACTCGATATCAGGCATTTTATCACCAAGCCGGTCAACTTTTCAAAAGTACACGATGCCATTGTCGAAGTCATCAGCGACAGCGGCGCGATAGAGACTTCCGCAGACGAGTCGCTTCTTGCCTACAACCACGCAGCATCCGCACTTCGCGGCGCCCACGTGTTACTGGTAGAAGACAACGCACTCAACCAGGAACTTGCCATCGACCTGCTGAACAACAGCGGTATCACCGCTACCGTTGCCAACAACGGGAAGGAAGCGCTCAAGATACTGGAGGAAGAGTCTTTTGACGGCGTACTGATGGACTGCCAGATGCCCGTCATGGACGGCTACGAAGCGACCCGCAGGATACGGCAGCAAAAAGAGTTCGAGGCCCTCCCCGTCATCGCCCTCACGGCGAATGCCATGACAGACGAACGGCTCAAAGCTCTGGAGTCGGGCATGAACGACCAGATCACCAAACCGATCCGTCCAAGCGAGATGTTCAGCATCATGGCAAAGTGGATCACCCCCTCCAAGAGAGGCGGGGAGCCCGCTCAAACGCATCGGCACGACGATGAGACAGCCCTCCCGCAGATAGCGGGTATCAACCTTGAAAAAGGGCTCATGACCACCAATAACAACCGTCCGCTCTACCGCAAGCTGCTCATCCGCTTCAAAAACAACCAGGGAGAGTTTGAACAGGAGTTCCGCGAAGCATCTAAGAGCCGCGACGTCCAGACACTCGTGCGTCTTGCACACACGCTCAAAGGGCTTGCCGGCAGCATCGGTGCGCAAAGCGTACAAAAAGCAGCCGCAACACTGGAGACGCTCTGCGAAAAGAGCCAAGACGACGCGGCTGTCGAAGAGGCACTCGAAGCGCTTACCGCCGAACTCAACCCGCTTCTTGAGGCACTGGGCGTATTTGAAGAGAAGAACAACGCGGCAAAAGCAGAGGAGCCTCTCGACACCGGAGCATTCCCCGCTCTGCTCTCAACGCTCAGAAACCTCCTGGTCGAAGATGACATCGATGCACTCAGGGTCGCCGAACGCCTTGCGGGTTTCAAAGACCTGAGCGGCTACGCCGAAAAGATCCATGCACTGCAGTCCAAGATCAGCGCCTATGCCTTCGACGAAGCCCTGGAGATACTCAATGAGATCGAAAACAACCAAAGCGAGACCCGATGAAGATTAACAACAGCACCCTCATGCGCCTTTTGACCGCTGCCGCCTTTGCCGGTATGCTCGGTTGGCTCATATTTTCCAGCCTCGCGGAGATAAAACAAAGCCATATACGCCAAAGCGTAACGGTATTGGAGAACCTGCTCGAGACAAGTCGTGCAACCATTAAAAAGATCTGGCTGGACGATATCATGGCCGATGTCTCTTTGCACCTTAAAGATACCGATCTCTCCAAAGACATCGAACTGCTGCTGCCGCTTTCCCGTGACAGCAAAACCCTTCTCGCGCACCCCTCTCAAAAAGTGCTGAGGCACTTCATAGAGCATATGTTCAAAGCCTCCTACGCAGAAGGCGTCACCATTATAGACTCCGATTTTGCCACACTGGTCTCATCCTACCCCGAGCAGCTTGGCACTGCCTCGGAAATAGCAGCCATCTACCCCGACCGCCTGAAGCGCCTCTTTGAAGGCGAAGCGCAGTTCATCCCTCCCATGCCCGTCGATATCACACTGGAAAGCAGAGACAGCGTGCATCAAACGCACAATATTGCCATGTTCGTCGGTGTGCCTGTCTTCAACGCAGACAAACGTGTCGTTGCCGCATTTTTGGTCTACATAGACCCCCATGAAAGTTTCGACAAGATCCTCTTCAACGCCCGTCATGGCAACAGCGGCGAAAGCTATATCTTCGACGAACGCGCCAGACTGCTTTCCGAGAGCCGCTTTGCAGAGGAACTCATCCGCAGCGGACGCTTGCCAGAAGGAGCACACAGCCTCCTGAACATCGAGGTCCGAAACCCCTCCGTAACCCTCGCTGACAATAAGCACCCCCTTACGCATATGGCATCCGAAGCCATTGCAGGCAGGAGCGGCAGCAGTGTTGAAGCCTATCACGACTACCGCGGCAAAGAAGTCTTTGGTGCATGGCTGTGGGATGAGCAGCTGCACGTCGGTTTAGCGAGCGAGATCGATAGAGACGAAGTGCTGGGGAACTACTACCCGGCGAGAAACCTTGTGCTCGGGGGTTTCCTCTCGAGCATACTCCTTGTCACCGCTTTTTACTATATCACCGAGCGGATAAAACGGGCCGCACGCACCCGCATCGAGGCATCGGAATCTTTTTTGCGCACCGTCATGGAGAGTGCGGTCAACGGCATTGTCACCATCGATGAAGAAGGGAAGATCATCGCGTTCAATTCTGCGATGGAGCATCTTACAGGCTACACCAAAGACGAAGTACTCCAGCAGAATGTAAAGCTGTTGATACCCGAACCCTACGCCAGCATGCATGACGGCTATATCCGCGAATACCTGCGAACAGGTGTGCGCACCATCATCGGCTCAACCCGCGAAGTGATAATGCTGCGACGCGACGGCTCGCATTTCCCCGCCTCGCTGGGTGTCAGCGAAACACGCCTGCATGACAAACTCTTCTTTACGGCGATCATCCATGACCTGAGCGAACAAAAAGCCGCCGCCGACGACCTCCTGGCAGCAAAAGAAGCCGCCGAGACCGCAGCAGCCGTCAAGAGCCATTTCCTGGCAAACATGAGCCATGAGATCCGTACACCCATGAACGCCATCATGGGAATGTCGCACCTTGCCCTTAAGGGTGAGCTAGGAGCAAAAGAGCGCAACTATATCGAGAAGGTCCACCGTTCCGCCGAGATGCTGCTGGGTATCATCAACGACATCCTCGATTTTTCAAAGATCGAGGCCAAGCAGCTGGAGATGGAAGCCGTCGAGTTCACCCTGTGGGATACTTTTGAGAACCTTGCCGACCTTCTCAGCTTCAAAGCCAAAGAGAAAGATATCGAGTTCCTCTACTGGATCAGCGAAAAAGTACCCAAAGAGCTCATCGGCGATCCGCTCAGGCTGGGACAGGTCCTCCTTAACCTCGCGGGCAATGCGATCAAGTTCACCCAAGAGTATGGAGAGGTGCTGCTCAATGTCGAAACGCAAGAGGAGGACGCGCACAGTGTCGTGCTCCATTTTTCAGTCCGCGATAACGGTATCGGCATGCAAGAAGAACAGATAGAGAAGCTCTTCATCCCCTTCAGCCAGGCTGACAGTTCCACGACACGCCACTATGGCGGTACCGGGCTCGGCCTTGCGATTAGCAAACAGATCGTCACGATGATGGGCGGCAGGATCTGGACAGAAAGCACCCCCGGCGAAGGGAGCACCTTCCATTTTACGGCCCGTTTCAGCAAGCCTGTCACAGCCGAACACGTACAGACATCCGAACAGTCGCTGCTTGGAGCCCTGAAAGTACTGGTGATCGATGACAACAATACGTCGCGCATGATACTCTCAAAGATACTCCGGAGTTTCGGCTTCCATGTCGAACAGGCAGCTGATGGCACAGCCGCGCTTGAGCTCGTTTCGCGCAAGGACTCCACACCCTTCGACCTCATTCTGACCGACTGGAAGATGACCGGAACGGACGGCGTCGAAACCATCCGTACCATCAGGAACATGCCCGAACTCGCGACCCAGCCTGCTGTGATCATGATCACGGCGCATGGAGAGGAAGAGGCCGCTGCGGCTGCCGAAGGACTCGATGTGCGCTGTTTCCTTTCCAAACCGGTCTGTGTCTCCATGATCCATGATGCCATTGCCCGTATTTTCGGCCATGAGAGTGCCCTGAGAAGCCCGGGCAAGCGAACCAAAAGTGATGAACGCACGCATATTGGTGCGCTCTCGGGAGCGTACATCCTGCTTGTCGAAGACAACGAAATGAACCGCGAACTCGCTATCGACCTCTTAAACGGCGCATCCATCAGTGTCGAAACAGCCGAAAACGGCCGCGAGGCGCTTGAAAAACTCGATGAGATGACCTTTGACGGGGTGTTGATGGACTGCCAGATGCCGGTGATGGACGGCTATGAGGCGACACGGAAGATCCGCGAACAGGCGCGCTTTAAAGAGCTTCCAATCATCGCGCTTACCGCGAACGTGATGGCGGGAGACAAGGAAAAAGCGCTGGCATCGGGCATGGACGACCTCATTGTCAAACCCATACGTCCCAACGCGATGTTCAGAACCATGGCAAAATGGATCACCCCGTCAAAACACGCCAAACCCTTGAGCATACCCGTCGCAGAAACGGCGGAAAACGAGACACGACTGCCGGAGATCGCAGGTATCAACACGCAAAAAGGGCTTCTGACGACAAACCAGGACCGACAGCTCTACCGCAGACTGCTTGTGAAGTTCAAGAACAATCAACGCGACTTCCATGACACGTTTGTGCAGGCACTCGACAGCGATGACACACAAAGCGCCAAACGCCTTGCCCATACCCTCAAAGGGCTCGCCGGCAGCATCGGGGCGGAAGCGGTACAAGAAGCCGCCGCTGCACTGGAGGCGGCCTGTAACGACGACACGGAGCGTTCAACGGCAGAGCAGCTTCTTGCACGGCTCGACGGCGAATTGCGGCCGCTCATCGAGGCCCTCGAGACGCTTAAACCTGAGACCGCTGCACCGAAAGAAGAGAAGGCCGTTGACAATGAGACGCTTGCACAGCTGCTCTCCGAGCTCAAACCCCTCCTCGAAGATGATGATGCCGATGCTTTGGCAGTGCTTGAAAAGCTCAAAGAGCTTACCGGTATCACTCCCTACCAAGAGCACCTTGAACGCCTCGGCGCGGCACTTGAATCCTATGACTTTGAAACGGCGCTGGAAAGTTACGAGGCATTGATGCATATACTGCGCAATACTGCCGAAGGTAAAGAGTCATGAACAACAGCAACTACAGTTTCGGTCTCTTCATCCCGATCCTCCTGCTTATCATTGTCTTAAGCATAGCGGCGGTTACAACCAGCTACTACCTTCAGAAGAACACGATTTACGAACATGAACGTGCGACCGTCTCCCTCTATAACGAGCGTTTCGAAAACTACGTCGAGTCGCAGGCAAAGATATTGCACGGCTACCTCGATATTATGCTCGAAAACCCGCAGCTGCAAACGCAGTTTCTCACGCACGACAGGGAAGCGCTCTATACAGAGATCGCGTCGCTTTACCACGACCTCGAGCACAACAACGACATCACCCACTTCTACTTCATAGAGACGAACGGAACGATTTTGCTGCGTGCGCATGACCTGCAGAGGCACTCCGACACCGTCCAACGCTACACCTATCTCAAAGCCAAAGAGAGCATGAAACCCTTCCACGGCCTCGAGTTCGGCATCAAGAAAAACTATACGCTGCGGGTCGTACACCCGTGGATCGTCGACGGCCGTCTGATCGGTTATGTCGAACTCGGCAAAGAGGTCGACGTCTTGATGAAGGAGCTGGCGTTGCAGCTGGGTGTCGAGATCTACCTGGGCATCTTCAAAGATGTCTACGAAAACAGTCCCGGTTTCGTCCGGAAACGTTTAGAAAAAGCCTACCAGACAGACCACCAGTATATCGTCTACCATACGGCGAACATCCCCTCGAACCTTGAGAGCCTGATCCACAGCGAAGATAAAAGGGAGTGGACCGTACTGGACGCAAAGACCTATATCAGCGAGGCCCAGCCGCTTGTCGACGTTTCGCAAGAGAGACTTGGCGAGATGCTTTTCCTCGTCGATGTCACTTCACAATATGAAAACCTGATGTTTACCCTCAAGCGCAATGCCTTTATCGTCGTGCTTTTGGCACTGTTCCTGATCGTTGTGGGCTTCGTTTTCACCCAGTTCAAACAGCGCAAACTCAATGAGGTGATGCACTATTTTGAAGATGAACTGGAGCATCGGACCAACGAACTCAGACAACAGAAAGAAGCGTTCGAGACACTTTTCGAAAAATCTTCCAACGGCATCCTGATCATCGAGAACGACCGTTTTGTCGAGTGCAACGAGAAAGTGCTCGATATTTTGGGCTATAAAGAGAAAAAGGAGCTGTTGCAGACCCACCCTGCGGACCTCTCCCCCGAGTACCAGCCCGACGGCCGGACATCTTTTGAGAAATCGCAGGAGATGAATGCATTGGCCTATGCCAACGGGGTCAACCAGTTTGAATGGATGCATACCCGTGCAAACGGCGAGAACTTCTGGTGCGACGTCACCCTGACACCGATCATGCTTCCCGGACGGGGCGAAATCCTCTATGTCGTCTGGCGGGACATCTCCGAACACAAAGCGAACGAACAGAGCCTCGAAGAGGAACGCATACATCTCAAAGAGACCCTGCAGCAGCTCGAAGCGACCAACAGTGAACTTGACGCTGCGATACAGAGATCCGAAGCGGCCAACCGCGCCAAATCCGAATTTTTGGCCAACATGAGCCACGAGATACGTACACCGATGAACGCCATCATCGGCATGAGCCATCTCGCACTGCAAAGCGACCTCGATCCCAAACAGCGCGACTACATCATCAAGGTGAAGCGCTCAGCGGAACTGCTGCTTGGTATCCTCAACGACATTCTCGACTTTTCAAAAATGGAATCGGGAAAGATGGAGATGGAATATATCCCGTTCAGACTCGACGACGTGCTTGAGAACCTCGACGACCTGATGCATTTCAAGGCCCGGGAGAAAGGCATTGCCTTCAGCTGCGAAATAGCCGACGACGTGCCCCGGGAGCTCATCGGGGACCCGCTGAGAGTCGGCCAGGTCCTTATTAACCTCTGCAGCAACGCGCTGAAGTTCACCGATTCAGGGGGCGAAGTCGCCGTCCGCGTCGAAGCGGACGAAACAGGTCCAGACGACACCCGGCTGCACTTCATCGTCAAAGACAGCGGTATCGGCATGAGCGACGAGGAACAGAAGAGAGTCTTTGCAGCCTTTTCGCAGGCGGACACCTCGACCAGCCGGAAATACGGGGGGACAGGGCTTGGTCTCGTCATCAGCAAACGCCTTGTCGAACTGATGGACGGGGAACTTCTGATGGAGAGCCAAAGCGGCATGGGCAGCACGTTCATGTTCACCATCCGCTTTAAAAAAGCGGATAAGGGTGCGCTGCAAAAAAGAACCGCACCCCGTATGCAGACATCTGCCTCCCTCGCTTCGGCCCTGCACGATGCCCATGTGCTTGTCGTCGAAGACAATGAACTCAACCGCGAACTGGCGATGGGCCTGCTGAGCAGCGTGGGCATACAGGTCGACATGGCAGAGAACGGCTTGGAGGCACTTGACATGCTCGACGAGAGAGCGTTTGACATCGTGTTGATGGACTGCCAGATGCCGGTGATGGACGGCTATGAAGCGACACGAAAGATCCGCGAACAGGCGCGTTTTAAAGAGCTTCCTGTCATCGCCATGACCGCCAACGTCATGGCCGGTGACAAAGAGAAAGCGCTGGCTGCGGGGATGAATGACCATATCGCCAAGCCCATACATCCCGATACGATGTACAAGACCCTTGCAAGATGGCTGAACCCCGATGCCCCTGAACCCGATATGCAGAGATCCAAGCCCGAAACAGACGCCGGTGAGGCACTTCCCGCTATCGAGGGTATAAACATACAAAAAGGGCTCCTCTACACCAACGAAAACCCAACGCTCTACCGCAAACTGCTGATGAAGTTCAAAACCAGCCAGGGCGACTTTGAAACGCTTTTCCGACAGGCACTTTCAGCGCATGACACGCAGGGCGCCACCCGCCTTGCGCACACCCTCAAAAGCGTCGCCGGCAGCATCGGGGCGGAAGCGGTACATGACGCCGCCGCCCTGCTGGAGCGCGCCTGTATTGACCAGGCAGAGACACAGAGCCTTGAAGAGCTTTTGACCCGGCTCAACGGCGTGCTGCAGCCTCTCATGGATGCACTGGGTGCCGTTGAAGCACAACCCGTTATGCCCGGCGAAACGGTAGATGTGGAAGCATTCTCGGCACTGCTTACAGAGCTGAGAACCCTTCTCGCAGAAGACGACACCGATGCGCTCACCTATGTCGAACGCCTGCGTCAACTCAAAAAGAACTCACCCTATGAGGCACAGATCGGCTCACTCGCGGAACAGATCGAGTCCTATGCATTTGATGATGCGAACAAAGAGATCGAAGACCTTCTAGCAGCTATAAAGGAAAACAATGCGTGACTGCAAGACCCTGCTCGTCGTAGACGATACACCGGAGAACATTGACCTCCTGTCGACGCTTTTGCGTGATGATTACAAGATAAAAGCGGCCACCAACGGCGAACGTGCACTGGCTATTGCCAGGAAGACACCCGCACCCGACCTTATCCTGCTCGATATCATGATGCCGGGCATCGACGGTTACGAGGTGTGCCGCCAACTCAAAAGCAGCCCATCGACTGCCGCTATCCCTATCATCTTTGTCACGGCGATGGAAGCGGAGCAAAACGAGGAGAAGGGGCTGGAGCTCGGCGCCGTCGACTACATCACCAAACCTATCAGCCCCTCCATCACCAAAGCGCGCATAAAGACCCATCTTGCCCTGCATGAACAAAAGCAGATGCTGGAAATCAAAGTGCAGGAGGAGACGGAGAAACGGGTCAAACAGGAGAGACTCCTGCTGCGCCAGTCGCGTCTTGCCGCCATGGGCGAGATGATGAGTTCCATCACCCACCAATGGGCACAGCCCCTCAATGCCATCAGCATGACCAACGCCTCGCTTCAGATCTCGCTGAGCATGGGGACGCTGCAGAACGAAGAGCTTGAAAAGCAGCTGGAGCAGATCGCCAAGACCGTTACGTTTATGCATGAGACGATGCTCGACTTCAAATACTACTTCAAGCCTGACAAACAAATGCAGCGCTTTAGCGTGCGCGAAGAGGTCACCACCATCGTATCGATGCTCAGGCCGCTGCTCAACACCGAAGAGATCTCCCTTGAGATAGCTGTCGATGACGATGCCACAGGCTTCGGAAGCCCGAGCGAATTCAAACAGGTCCTTTTAAACCTCATCAACAACGCCAAAGATGCCATAGTGACTAGAGCCCAGCAGGAGCATATCCAAGGCAAGATCACCATCACCGGGGAGTCTCTCGGTACCGATACGCTCCTTCGCATCTGCGATAACGGCAGCGGCATCCCCGAAGAGATCATCAACACTATCTTCGATGACTACTTTACTACCAAGGATGAGAAAGGGACCGGTATCGGCCTCTCCATGAGCAAGATGATCATCGAAGAGCAGATGCACGGCAGCATCACTGCCTCCAATACCGGCGATGGCGCCGAATTCATCCTGAAGTTCCCCTCTTCCGGCGCGAACAAAGAGTAAAGCCCCTTCCGGGTGCAGCGTCCGCAGAGCGTATCACACCGGAAGAACGATAGTGAAGCAGGCCCCCTCGGCGCCGTTGTGAAACGTCAATGTCCCGTTGCAGTGTTCTTCGATGATGGACTTGGACATATAAAGCCCCAGTCCCGTCCCGTTTTTGGACTTGGTCGAAAAGTAGGGTTCAAAAATCTTCGGCGCGATCGCCTCGGGGATGCCTCCGGCATTGTCCTCGATGGTTATTTTCAAGCGTTCAGGCGTCTCTTCGACAAGCGAGATGATGATCTTCGGCTCGGCGATACTCTTTTCCATCAATGCGTCATGCGCGTTTTTAAGTATATTGAGCAACACCTGTATGAGTTCGTTTTCATAGCTCTGTATCGTTCTCTCGCTCTCGATGCGGCTCTGCACGACTATTTTTTCGCTTTTAAAGAGGCTTTCGCTCAGGCTCAATGCATGCTTTATCGTCTCGCCGGGCTGAAAACTGTTTGTTTGCCTGTTCTCTTTGAAAAAGTCCCTGAAGTCGTCAATAGTCGTCGAAAGGTGATCGGAGAGGAAGACGATCTGCGCGAGCTGATCACTGAACTTCTCTTTGTCATACTTGTCCATCGTGATCTTTATCTGCATCGCCCCCGCATGGCCCGAGATCGCACTCAGCGGCTGACGCCACTGGTGGGCGATCATCGAGATCATCTCCCCCATGGCGGCATGACGGGACTGGTGAAGCAAGATGGCGTTTTTCTCGTTGATCTCGCGGTGCTGCCTTGCTATCTCCTCCTGGAGCACCTGTTCGTTCTTCTGTTTCTCATCAAGCAGCGCGCGCTGCAGACGGATCTCGTCGTATTTGGCGCTGTGGAAGCGGCTCGCAAGGATCAAAGAGAAGAAGATGATCTCCATGAGCGCTCCGGCCAAAAAGGCATAACGCGAAAAGTCCGTGTTGTTCAGCAGCCCGTTGAACGTCAGCGCCATAAGCGCCATGGTCGGCATATAGATGATGAGGGCGATAAGGTAGTAGCGGGTCTTGATGTAGCCCAGCATCCACGTCCGGACGGCGAGCAGCAGCAGAAGGCTCATCAGGATGGCAGAAAGGATATTGAACACCAGGGTCACATAAGGCAGCCCCTGGCTTATCAGCACACCCATGATGATGAAGACTACGGCCAGCGACTTGAAAAGCCTGTCCATCTTCGGATAGTAGCGCTCCAGTTCAAGAAAGGTCGTCGAGAAGAGTGCCATGAACATCAATACGACCGTCCCCACGGTATGCAGCCCCTCATCCCAACCGGCCAGGCCCAGCGTGAGGTACGACGCGCTGAACATGCTGATAAAGACGATAAAGGCCGCGACATAACCGATATAGTAGACATAGATCCTCTCGCGCATCTCGGCAAGAAGGACGAAGTTAAGCACGATGATGATAAACAGCACGCCCGAATAGAAGAGATAAAACGTATAGAGCGTCAGGCGGCTGGGCCGGAAAAACTCTTTTTCGCTGTAGAGTTCAAAAGCGCCCAGCTGCCCGTTATGGGTGCGTCCCATAATAAAGTAGGTCTTGCGCTCCCCGGGTTCGAGCTGCAGCGAAAACGCGGGGCTCAGGTCTTCGATACCGCGCTCTTCCAGCGGGGTAAGGAGGCCGTTTTTGTGTTTGAGGAAGCCTGAATCCAGCGGCTCGTAAAGGTCAAACTCGGCCCAGAAAGGCTCCGTGAAGTAGAGCACGAAATCACGCTGCGAACTTCTGTTTTCCAGTTCCAGCCTGAACCAGAGGTTCCCGTCCCTGTAGCCCAGCGTGAACTGCGAAGGGATCTCCCGGGTAAAGCTGCGCTGCGCGACCTCGTCTATGCCCAGCTCCCTTTTCTCATCATAAAGGCAGCTCAGGGTAAAGTCGCTCAGCTTCTCTGTCGTATCGGTAATGATGACCGAAGCTGCAAGCAGCTGTGCGCATACGCCCAGAAGGATCAGTAAACGGACTATCATTCTGCATCTCCTGCGAGGGAAAGTTCTATAGTGAAACAGACGCCATCTGCTGTGTTGCCTGCATAGAAACGGCCGTTATGGTGCGATTCCATGATCATTCTGGACATATGAAGCCCAAGTCCCGTTCCCATATGCTCGCTCTTTGTCGAAAAGTAGGGTTCGAATATCCGCTCCATGATATCGGCCGGGATACCGCCCCCGTTGTCGCATATCTGCAGAAGCGTCGATGCCTCTGTGCGCTTTGTACTGATAACGATCTTTGGCGACGGCGTCTTTTTTTCTTTGAAGTTGTCCTGCGCATTTTTCAGCACGTTCAAGATCACCTGTATGATCTCGTTCTCATGCATCTCAACGGGCTGCGTATCCTCATACTTCTCTTCAATAACGATGTCATGGGAGGTCAGTGATGCGCGAATGATCGAAAGGGCTTTCTTCACCGGGCTCTCTATGCTGAGCATGCTGCTCTGTTTATTGGGATTGTAGAAATTTCGGAAATCATCCATCGTCACGGTGAGGTTTGCGACATGCGCGTCAATATCTTTGAGGTTTTTGTCAAAGAAGCTTTTGAACGCTTCACGCCCGCTTTCAAGCGCAAGATCGAACTTGTTGACCGCCAGTTTCATCTGGAGTGCGGCCGACGTCGAAGCGATGATGTTCAGAGGCTGACGCCACTGGTGGGCGATCATACTGATAAGCTCGCCCATCTGGGCCATACGCGACTGCTGCAGCAGGTACTCCCT
>JBFEWT010000116.1:0-7106 GCA_041546225.1 Sulfurimonadaceae bacterium | reverse complement strand
TGAATATGACGACCTCTCTCTTAAGAAAGGGGATGATTTCGGTTGTTTCGAGATGGGATCGACCATCGTCATCATCACCGAACCGCAGATGCTTGATCTGAATATCGACGTTAATGAGAAGGTGCGTTTCGCACAGACAATAGCAACACTAAAGTAGCCGTATGAACAAACATGCAAAGCAGACGTATATCCATACACTCTTCACAGACGAAGCATTCTTTGAAAAAGAGGTGCTTGACGTGCACGGTGAGATCGACCGCCGTGAAGTGATGGATATGCTGGCCGAGCAGATCGTCAAAGAGAAGCTGCGCGATGCACTCCATTTCTCCTACATAAAAGAGCTTGATCAGTTGAATACGGCCAAGGTGTTTACCGTCTTGGCACACATTTTAATAAATGAAGCTACACAGTTCTTGCATGAAAAACTTTTCATCTCCCAGGCAGAGGCAAAAAAAGAGGCAACTAAATCTGAGCATATGGCGTTTTTACATGAATATACCAAGAAGCTCTACGGGCGCTACGAAAACCTTTTCTATGAGAAGATAGCCGACACCCTGCTTGAACGCCTTGCATCGCTGCCTTCGGCATCAAAAGCCAACAAGATGCTGAAGAAGGCGGTTGAGGGTGACGGACGCGACTCGATGATGTGTTTCAATGACGGTACAAAGTCCGTGATGAAGCTTGATCAGGCGATCTCGCATCTTCATCAGGCACTTCTGGCACGTAAACGCGAGATACAGGGCGATCAGCTTGAACTTTCACGATTATTGATGAAGCTGCGCGAACATGGGGATGTAGATGATATGAAGCGGACAAAACTGCTTCAGGATTATGACAAAAAACAGAAAAAGGTCGAGGCTTTGCGAAAACGCCCGCTTGACAGCTATAACTCGATGGTAAAACGCATGAAGCAGGCCGTTGTCGAATCGATCAAATCAAAAAGATACATGGCACTTTAAAAGTGCCTTGCTGTACCCCGTCAATGGTTATACATTAAAGCGGAAGTGCATGACATCGCCGTCCTGGACGATGTACTCTTTACCCTCAAGACGCATTTTTCCGGCTTCTTTTGCTTTCGCCTCGCCGCCGCAGGCTACAAAATCGTCATAACCGATGACTTCGGCGCGGATAAACCCTTTTTCAAAGTCGTTGTGGATGACGGCTGCCGCTTTGGGCGCCGTGGTGTTTTTGCGGATGGTCCAGGCGCGTACCTCTTTGACACCCGCGGTAAAGTAGCTCATCAGTCCCAGTTTATCGAACCCTTTGTGGATGATCTGCTCCAGACCCGACTCTTCCACACCGAGGTCTTTTAAGAACTCGTCACGTTCATCTTCATCAAGACCGACAAGCTCCTCTTCGATCTTGGCGCAGAGCTTGATGACTTCGCAGCCGTTGTCTTCGGCATGTTTTACCAGTGCGAGAACATGCTCATTGTCTTCAAGAAGTCCGTCTTCGTCAACATTTGCACCGTACATGATCTCTTTGGAAGTGAGCAGGCGCAGTTCCTGGTTGAGTGTGTGGAAGAGTTCGCTGTCGGCTTCGGGGAAGTTGCGCGCAAGATTGCCGTCTGCAAGGAACTCGGCTACCTTCTCGGCAAACTCCATCAGCGCCTTGGCTCCCTTGTCCGCTTTTGCCTGCTTTTTAAGGCGTTCAACACGGTTGGTGACTGCTTCGACGTCGGCGAGGATGAGTTCCGTCTCGATGATCTCCACATCACGCAGCGGGTCGATACCGCCTTCGGTATGGACGACATTCTCATCTTCGAAACAGCGAACGATATGCAAGATCACTTCCGTCTCGCGGATGTTCGAGAGGAACTTGTTGCCAAGACCTTCACCTTTGCTGGCACCCTTTACAAGGCCGGCGATATCGACAAAGTCGAGTGTCGAGTGCTGGATGCGCTCGGGACTGACGATCTTGGCAAGTTCGTCAAGACGTGCGTCGGGTACGGGTACGACCGCTTTATTCGGTTCGATGGTACAAAACGGGTAGTTTGCCGCCTCTGCGTTCTGTGCTTTTGTGAGTGCGTTGAATGTTGTCGATTTACCAACGTTTGGCAGACCGACCAGTCCGATACTGAGTCCCATAATTCTCCTTGGTTATTGATAGATTATTTAGTTGTTAGTTCTCTGAGCCATGCGAGCATCAAGCGTACGCCTGCGCCTGTTCCGCCGTGCGGATTGCAGTCCCAGCTGCTTTCGGTATACGCAGGCCCTGCAATGTCAAAGTGAAGCCATTTCTCTTTCATCTCATCGGTGATGAAGGCATCGAGGAAAAGCGCTGCCGTAATGGCACCGCCGTAAGGCTTTGAACCGATATTGCAGATGTCGGCGATCTCGCTTTTGATCAGTTTTTTGAGGTGGCGGTTGAACGGAAGGCTTCCGACCAGTTCGCCGCTCTCGTTGGCCGACTGGAAGATCTCGTGCTTCAGACGGTTGTTATGGCCCATTACTCCGGTGGTATACGGTCCCAGAGCCACCATACATGCGCCTGTAAGCGTTGCAAAGTCGAAGATATAGTCTGCTTTGACATTGTCCTGCGCGTAGCACAGCACATCCGCAAGGACCAGGCGCCCTTCGGCATCGGTATTGCGTACCTCGATGGTCTTGCCGTTTCTGGCGGTCAGGACATCGTCGGGTTTGTAGGCGTTGCCGCTGACCATGTTTTCCGCCGCACCGAGGAAACCGTGCACTTCCACAGGAAGGTTGAGCTCGCTGACCGCTTTGAGCATTCCCAGTACGGCGCAGGCGCCGGCTTTATCCATCTTCATGGTGACCATGGAGGTGGCGGGTTTGAGGCTGAGTCCGCCGCTGTCGTACGTAAGGCCTTTGCCTACAAGCGTGATGACGTGTTTGGGGTTTTCAGGTTTGTAGCTGAGATGGATCAGGCGCGGTTTATGATCTGAAGCACGCCCGACGCTGAGCATTGCGTCCATCTTCTCCTCTTCCAGCGCATGCTCGTCCAAAATCGTACACTCAAGGTGCTCATGCGATGTCGCAAGCTCGTCTGCGACAATGCTCAGCTGCTGCGGCGTCATATCATCGGGAGTGGTGTTGACAAGGTCACGCGTAAAGTTGGTCGCGTCGGCAATGATGACGGCGCTGTTAAAGAGTGATTCGACGACACTTTCGTCAAGCGCCGTGCTGTCATAGTTGTCGATAGAGAGCAGGACCTCTTCGGTCGGGTGCTCTTTTGGCTCGGATTTGTAGCTGTTGTAACGGTATGAACCGAGTAACAGGCCCTCTACAAGGCCCTGTATGTTCTCCGTACCGTGCTGGGCGATCTTCGCAGAGGTGTACGCCGTGTTTTCCAGTACTTTGACGGCAGCAGCGGCTGCACTGCGGAAGTTGTCCGCTTCGAAGTTCTCAACGCCGCAGACGAGCACTTTGCGCTCATGAAGCATACAGGTCTGGTCCTGTTCGCCTTTGAACCCTGCACTGTGAAGAAGGTCCGCGACGGGGTGGTGCGTTAGCATCTCTGCCGTGGTGAAGGTTATGGTGATATCCGCACCGATGGTATCAAGTGGTTGTTTTATTAGCTTGACGCGCATTACGTTTCTCCAAGAGTTGATTTTCGATTTTCTGGAAGAATAGGTATATACCCAGGGCAAATGCCCCGGCGATTGGCAGGGCAAAGTACCAGTGCTCTTTTGCCCAGGCCAGTACCTGCAGGATCTCTTCTCCGAGCAGATAGGCAGGAATGATGGTTATGGCTGCCCATGCCCATGCGCTTATGAGGTTGATAAACGCGAACTTCTTTGCCGAGTACTTCGTGATGCCGATGGACATCGGGATGACGGTACGCAGGCCGTACATATAGCGCTGCACAAAGATGATGGGCCAGCCGTATTTTTTAAGCAGCAGGTGCGCAATGGCGAACTTGCGGCGCTGTTTGTGGAGCTTGCGCTGGATATAGCCTTTGTTGAAACGGCCGATATAAAAATAGATCTGGTCGCCCACGAAGCCGCCCAGGCCGGCGACAAAGATAGCAATATAGACGTTCATGTCGCCGGTATGGCTCATGATACCGCCCATGATAAGACCCATCTCGCCCTCTAGGATACTCCATAAAAACAAGATGACATAGCCATACTCTTTGAGCCAGCCTATAAAGAGTTCTTCCACATTAAGCCTTAGTCGAAATGGAGTATATCTTTGGCCTGGATCATGTCTTTGTCCCCGCGGCCGGAGAGGTTGACGATGATCAGTTTGCCTTCGATATCTTTGATTTTTTTGAGGTAGGCCACGGCATGAGAGCTTTCAAATGCCGGGATTATACCCTCTTTTCTGCTCAGCCAGACGAATGCATCGAGTGCTTCTTCGTCGGTAATGGAGTCGTAACTTACAGACTTGTTGTCTTTATGGAACGCATGCTCGGGACCGATACCCGGGTAATCAAGACCTGCAGAGATGGAGTGCGCTTCAAGGATCTGCCCGTCATCATCCTGGAGCAGGTAGCTCATCTGGCCGTGTAGTACGCCCGGACGGCCTTTTTCAAGGGAAGCGCCGTGCTTCTCGGTGTCGATGCCCATCCCGCCGGCTTCTACACCGATACACTCGACCTCCTTGTCTTCAAGAAAGTGCTGGAACATGCCGATGGCGTTTGAGCCGCCGCCGATACAGGCGATGACCTTGTCGGGAAGGCGGTTCTCCTTTTCAAGGATCTGCGCACGCGCTTCGCAGCCGATGATCGCCTGAAAGTCGCGTACCATCATAGGGTAGGGGTGAGGGCCCGCTACGGTACCGATGATGTAGAAGGTGTCACGCGCATTGGTGACCCAGTGGCGGATGGCGTCGTTCATGGCATCTTTAAGGGTCTTGCTGCCGCTTTCGACTGCATGCACTTTCGCACCGAGCAGTTTCATGCGGAAGACGTTGAGCTCCTGGCGCGCGGCGTCTTTGGCGCCCATGAAGACTTCACACTCAAGACCGAGCAGTGCGGCGATGGTCGCCGTAGCGACACCGTGCTGACCTGCACCGGTCTCGGCGATGACCTTCTTTTTGCCCAGGCGTTTAGCCATCAGGCCCTGTGCGATAACGTTGTTGACCTTGTGTGCCCCGGTGTGGTTCAGGTCTTCACGTTTGAAATAGACCTTGGCTCCGAGCTCGTCGGAGATATTCGCCGCATAATAAAGCGGAGAGGGGCGGCCGACATAGTCGGTAAGGTAGTAATCTACCTCTGCCCAAAACTCCTTGTCGAAGCGGATCTTTTCATATTCGTCGTTAAGCTCATGCAGTACCGGCATAAGTGTTTCGGGGACGTATCTGCCGCCGAAGATGCCGAAGTGGCCGTTTTCATTCGGGTCGAAAGTCGAAGCGGATGGGATATACATTTAGTCGATTCCTATTACAACGTAGCTATTGGTAATCTTATTGAGTTTCTCTTTACCGTCAAGAAATTCAAGTCCAAGGATAAAACAGGCTTCAACACATGTCGCTCCGGTCTTGTCTATAAGGTTGGCGGCTGCGTATGCCGTACCGCCGGTCGCGATCAGGTCGTCGATGAGGAGTACTTTTGCTTTTGGGATATTCTGAAATGCGTCAATGTGCACTTCGACTTCATCCACGCCGTATTCGAGGGCATATTTTTCCGAAACGGTCGTGTAAGGGAGTTTTCCTTTCTTGCGAATAGGTACAAAACCGATGCCCAGCATCTGCGCCAGTGCGGCACCGAAGATGAATCCGCGGGCATCGATACCGGCAACAAAATCAAGATCGTACGACTCGTAACGATCTTTGAGGTGTTCCATGAGCATACCGAAGGCTTCTTTATTGTTCAGCAGTGTCGTAATATCTTTGAACTGGATCCCCGGTTCCGGAAAATCAGGGATATTCCGGATGGAATCGAAGATAAAAGCTCTGTTCTGTGCGCTAAGTTCCATAGTATTCTCCAATTGTTAAAGTAGTGCGTCGATACGGCTTTCAAGCTCTTTGATCTTGTTGTTGAGCCTGTCTGTCTCAAGGCGGTGCTTCGAGTTGCGCTGCTTGAGGATCTTAAGCTCGTTGCGCATCTTGTTAAGCTCTTCGCTGAGAATGTCGACATTGCCCAGTGCACGCTGCAGCTGGATCTGGTATTTACGGATAAGGATCTCCGCTTCCTGGAGGGTCAGCTTCATCATATCGTTACTGCGCTGCTCTTTATGCGTGATGCTTTTGAAGTAAAACATCTTTACAAACAAAAAGATGGCGAGGATGGAAAGAACGGTTACCAATGACCACTCGAGGAACATGCCTTATCCTTTAATTGCTTCGATTTTTTCTACGCGTCCGCAGTGGCGTCCGCCTTCAAACGTCCCTGCAAGCCAGGCATCGATGATGGACTCGGCAACGCCCTGACCGACAACGCGTTCGCCGAAGCAGAGCACATTCGCATCATTGTGCGCACGGGCCATCTCGGCTGTGTAGGCATCATGACAGAGTGCGGCGCGGATGCCGCTGTGGCGGTTGGCGGCCATGCTCATGCCGATACCCGAACCGCAGATCAGGATACCTGATGAGCCCGTGTCAGCGAGGACATTTTCACAGAGCTTTACGGCATAGTCAGGATAGTCAACACGCTCTTTTTCAAAGGGCCCTAGGTCAACGACCTCCTGGCCTTTTGATGTAAGAAGTTCAACCGTAAAGTTTTTAAGATCGATTCCGGCGTGATCGGTTGCGATGTAGATTTTCAAAAGATTTCCTTCATTAAGATAATAATAGATTAAGTACCATCTGAACTGGCATGAACAGCAGGTATTCTTTCAGTGGCGTCACCAGTATGATAATAACTACAATCATACCATAGGGTTCCGCTTTATAAAAGAACTCGGCGATTTTTGCCAGTCGCATTTTCAGGCTCAGGTAGATGATGAAATGCGCACCGTCAAACTGCGGTATGGGCAGCAGGTTGAAGACGGCAAGCACGACGTTGATGAGCAGCAGATTGAGAATGAAAATGTTGAAAAAGATCTCAAGCAGGCCGCTCTCCTGCGTCGGTTGCGGCAGGCCCAACAGTATGGCAGCCGCCAAAGCAGCCATGACAAAGTTATAGACGATGCCGGCCAGGCTTACCTGCATAGCGGCATTGTAACCGCCGTTTTTAATGACGGTATGGGTATTGATGGGAAC
>JBFEWT010000145.1:0-4603 GCA_041546225.1 Sulfurimonadaceae bacterium | reverse complement strand
CGTACTTACAGCATTGGCACTGTTTGCCATTATCCACCTCCGCAATGGTTCATGTTTACGTAGCATAGCGCGATAAATCTAAAATGAAATTAAAAGATTTCACCACGATTGTTAAAATTAACACAGAGTTTAGTTTTATCACGAATACGGTATAGAAAAGGCTTTAAGGCTGAAAGGAACAATAATAAAAATTTTAGTTGAAATGAATTGTGAAAGAAAAAGAATGCGGCGCAAAACGCCGCAGGTAAAAAGAGTACTTAGATGTTGTCGCGGATACCGAGTTCTGCGATAAGCTTTGCGTAGCTCTCTTTGTTTGTACGCTTCAGGTAGCGCATCAAACGACGGCGCTGACCGACAAGCTTAAGAAGACCAAGACGTGAAGCGTGATCTTTTTTAAATGTTTTAAGGTGTTCAGTAAGTTCTGCAATACGCGTGCTGAGTAGTGCGATCTGTACTTCAGTAGAGCCTGTGTCGCTTTCATTGCGACCGAATTTTTTGACGATCTCTGATTTTTTCGCCGAATCTAAAGCCATAATGACCTCCTGATAGGTATATAAATTTTTTTGACAAAAAGCACTATTGCCCAAGTCGAAGCGGAATTATATCTTAATCTTAAAATAATTACCAGTAGCCTAATTTTCATTTCGCGATTTTTCCGTTATAATACTCCAAATTACAATGCATATTATTTTTTATCACCTTAGGAATTATGTCCCATGTTAATGACCCGTGCGAGCGAATACGCTCTTTTATCCCTTATCGTACTGGCAAAAGCCGAGAAGCCGCTGGACACCGAAA
Organism: Sulfurimonadaceae bacterium; assembly: GCA_041546225.1. GTDB lineage: Bacteria > Campylobacterota > Campylobacteria > Campylobacterales > Sulfurimonadaceae > JBFEWT01. Next base: position 3,805 of record JBFEWT010000145.1, on the reverse strand, counting down.
CACTGGCCACAGAACTCAGCATCTCAAAAAGCTTTCTTGCCAAGATCCTGCAGACGCTTGCGAGAAACGGCATCTTGAACTCTTACAAAGGCGTCAACGGCGGATTTGCCCTGGCAAAAGAGTGCAAAGATATCAGCGTACAGCAGATCATGTCCGCCGCAGAGGGCAAGAACCCTGCCGTCTTTGACTGTGCGCCTTCGCAGAAAGATTGTCCATCCGACAAAGCGTCCACCTGTTCCATCTGGCCTTTTATCAACCGCCTTCAGGGGAAAATCGATAATTTCCTCGACACCCTGACACTCGCAGACATTATAGAAGAGTAACATTTGGCAAAGCCCAAAAAACTGACACAGCAACTCGGTCAAGCCGCAAACTTTATCATCCAGTCGCGGGACCTCAGTGTCGTTGTGTTCGTTATGGCTATCCTCGCCATCATCATCGTTCCGCTTCCGAGCGGAATGCTCGACCTGATGCTGACGATCTCCATCGCCGTCTCGGTTTTGATACTGCTCATTTCGCTTTACATACCCAAACCCACAGACCTTACCACCTTTCCGACGATAATCCTGATCGTCACCCTGTTCAGACTCTCACTCAACGTTGCCACAACGAGGATGATCCTCAGCCACGGTAACGAAGGACCCGATGCGGTCAGTGAGATCATCAGCAGTTTCGGTGACTTTGTCGTCGGGGGCAACTACGTCATCGGTATCATCGTCTTCTCCATTTTGGTATTGATCAACTTCATGGTCATCACCAAGGGTTCTACCCGCGTCGCCGAAGTCGCAGCCCGCTTTACGCTCGATGCGATGCCCGGTAAACAGATGGCGATCGATGCCGACCTGAATGCGGGTCTCATCGACGAACATGAAGCCAAGACACGCCGTGCGTCCATCTTGCAAGACGCAAACTTTTACGGGGCCATGGACGGTTCGAGCAAATTCGTCAAAGGCGACGCGGTCGCAGGTATCATCATTACGCTAATCAACATCATCGGCGGCTTCCTCATCGGTGTCTTCCAGTTCGACATGAGCGTTTCGGGAAGTGCACAGGTCTATACCATCCTCACTATCGGTGACGGTCTGGTCTCACAGATCCCCGCACTCATTATCTCCACGGCGACGGGTATTATGATCACCCGTGCATCCAACGACTCCGACGACAGTTTCGCCAAAGACAGTATCAACCAGCTGATGGGCAATGCGAAGACGATGATGATCGTCGGTTTCGTTATGATCATGTTTGCTCTGGTACCGGGCCTTCCGACACTCTCAATGGGCTTTGTGGGCCTTGTTTTTGCCGGACTCGGGTATGCCCTCTATAAATATGAAAAAGGTGAACTGCAGTTCCTCACAGAAGCCGCAGAAGTCAAAAAACGCAAAGATGCTGCCCAGCGGCCTGAGGGGCAAGCTCCCGCCAAACCGGTCAAATCCCAAGAGGAGATCGCGCAGGAAGAGGAGGCCGCACTCGAAGACATCCTCAAAGTCGAGATGCTCGAACTCACCCTTGGCTATCAGCTTATCCGTCTTGCCGATGCCAACCAGGGCGGTGACCTGCTGGAGCGTATCCGTTCGATGCGCCGCAAGATCGCTTCGGACTTCGGCTTTTTGATGCCGCAGGTACGTATCCGCGACAACCTGCACCTGCAGCCCAACCAGTACCAGATACTCCTCAAGGGTGTGGCCATTGCCGAAGGTACGATACAGCCCGATCTCTTCCTGGCGATGAACAGCGGTATGGCAACCGGCGATATCCCGGGTGAAGCGACCAAAGAACCCGCCTTCGGCCTCGATGCCATCTGGATCAGTCCCGACCATAAAGAGGACGCCATCATGAACGGCTATACTGTCGTCGATCCGGCAACCGTCATCTCCACCCATATGAGCGAACTGGTCAAGCGTTATGCCGAAGAGCTGCTGACCCGTCAGGAAGTGCAATCACTTATCGACAAGATCAAAAACGACTATCCTATCGTTATCGACGATGTGCTTAAAGTCGCACCTATCGGGCTTATCCAGCGTGTCCTTAAAGCGCTTCTGCACGAGAAGATACCGCTTAAAGACATGCTGACCATCCTTGAGACCATCGCCGATATCGCCGAATACACCAAAAGCGTCGACATCATCACCGAACAGGTACGTGCGCATCTTTCCCGTGTGATTACCAAGATGTATACCAGCGACGACGGTGTCATCAGGCTTTTGACATTCGATACGGGCAGCGAACAGCGTATGCTTGAGAAGAGTCAGGAGCAAGACGGGGTACGCAACCTGCTGCTCAATGTCGGAGAGATCAACCAGCTTATCCAGAGTACCAGTGAAAAAGCGACAGAGATCCTCCAGCGCGGTATCTCGCCGGTCATCATCATCGTGGACCCGCAGCTGCGCCGTCCGCTTTCGGAGATCTTCGAGCGTTTCAGTCTCGATGTCATCACCCTCTCACATGCAGAGATCGACTCCAGTGCCAAGTTTGAAGTACTCGGCTCCATATCACTTGATTAATCCTAAGGAAAATAATGTCTAAAAACATCTACCATCTTTCGCACATCGACCTTGACGGCTACAGCTGTCAACTGGTCATGCAGTTCACACCCCATACCATGCACAGCTACAATGCCAATTACGGGGCTGAAGTCGTCGAGCGCCTAAAAGAGATCCTCGAAGCCCTCCAGAAAAACGGGGGTGATGCGACCATCCTCATCACCGACCTGAACCTTACCGCCGACGAGGCAAGATGGCTGCACCACGAGGTAGAGAAGCTGAATGAGAAAAAGCAGAACGTAGAGATAAACCTGCTGGACCACCACGGCAGCGGCCAGGAGTCAGCCGACAAATACGACTGGTACTACCTCGACACCGACCGCTGTGCGACAAAGATCACCTACGACTACGCGAAAGAACATTATGAGCTTGACGAGCCGGAATGGATGGAAAAGTATGTCAATGTCGTCAACGCCGTCGACCTCTGGCTGCAGCACGAAGAGGAGAACTTCGAATACGGCAAGGTCTGTATGCGTCTGGTAACGGAGACCCGCGAACTCAACCGCGTAGTCTTCGCCCATGAAGACCGCCGCTACAAACTCGCCCTGCTTACCGAAGCGGCACAGATGGTGAACGAGCCCAATGCACCGATACTCCTCGATGAACGTATCCACGGTATGAAAAAATCGTTCTTCCGCGTCGACGGCGACAATACACTCGACAACCTTGCCACAAAGTACATCGTCGAGCTCTTCGGCCGTAAACGCTCCGAGATGACGATCTACTACAAGAACTACCGCGGCTTCCTCAGCTACGGCATCGGCAACACCTCTATTATCGGCAACGGCTTTTTGACGACGTATGACGACGAATACGACTTCATCGTCGATGTCAGCCCGCGCGGCACCATGAGCCTGCGTGCGAACAACAAGGTCAGCGTCTCGCTTATCGCCAAAGAGTGGGCCGGCGGCGGCGGGCACCCCAATGCCGCAGGCGGACGTATCCAGGGCTTTAAAGAGCAGTACCGCTACGACAAAGTCAAAGAGCAGGTAGAACGCCTCATCGCCAACAAAGAGTCGATGCCGGGCAAGCTCGACGCAAAGCCGCAGTAAGCTTCTCTACAGGCGTGACAGCGGCCCGTAACGGCGGTTGTGCCACTTGTCCGCTTCCATCACGACGACCAGCCCCAATGCCATGGCAAAGAGCGTAAGCCACTCATGCAGTGAGACCGGTTCAAGCGAAAGCACCTCTTCCATTAACGGTATATACATACACCCTATATGCAGCATCTGTGTAAAGATGACCCAAAGGATCAGGTAACTGCT
>JBFEWT010000123.1:0-6375 GCA_041546225.1 Sulfurimonadaceae bacterium | reverse complement strand
GCTGCTGACCTACGCGGTCGGTGTGATCATCTTTATCGAATCCTCCATTACCGCGCTTATCGCCGGGGCGGTCGGACGGCCGCTGTGCGACCGCTACGGGATCAGCCGGGCAAAACTGGCCTATGTCTGTGACGCGACCTCCGCACCCATCTGTTCGATCATCCTGCTTAACGGCTGGGGTGCGCTGCTGCTGGGCCTCATCGCTACGCAGATAGGCGAGGGTGCGCTGCAGGGCGAGAGCGTGGCATGGCTGCTCGCCTCGGTGCCGTTTAACTTTTATGCCTTCAGTGCACTGGCGGTCCTCTTCGCCGCCATCTGGTTCAATGCCGATCTGGGAGCCATGCGGCGTTCGGCGGTGCAGCATGAGAACGCGCAGCAAAACAGTGGCGGCAATATGTGGCATATGATCTGGCCGCTGAGTGTGATGATAGGTTCCGTGTTTGCGATGCTCTTCATCACGGGAGAGGGGAACCTGCTCAAAGGGAGCGGGTCGACGTCGATCTTCTACGCGCTCATCATAACGCTGCTCTTTACGCTGGGGTATTACCGTCTGGACAGGGTGATGGGTATTAAGCCGTGGGCGGAGTACTCGTTCAAAGGGGCGTGGCAGATGGCTCCCATCGCGCTGATCCTGCTCTTTGCTTTTGCCATCGGAGATGTCACCAAAGATCTTGGCACGGGAATGTATCTCGCCTCTTTTACCAAGTCGGTACTCTCGCCTGTCTGGCTGGGAGCGGTTATCTTTTTGCTTTCCGCGGTCATGGCGTTTGCCACGGGGACGAGCTGGGGGACTTTCAGTGTCATGATCCCCATCGCCGTGCCGATGGCGCTCGGGCTCGACGCCGATGTGGCGCTCTGTATCGGCGCGGTTATCTCCGGCGGGGTCTTCGGCGACCACTGCTCCCCCATCTCAGATACCACCATCATCTCCTCCATGGCCGCAGGCTGCGACCACGTCGAACATGTCACGACGCAGCTGCCCTATGCACTGCTCTCGGGTCTTATCGCGCTGGGGCTTTTTATGCTTTTCGGGTGGATCGGTTGATCCGGTAGCCTTCCTCTTTTTTGCTCTCCATAATAGTAAGCGAGTGCAGCAGCGCCTCGCGTTTGGTGTCGAAGTATTCGCGCATCCCCTTGCGCATGCAGGCGCGTTTACCGCAGTGGCATACCAGCATAAAATCATCAAAAAGGGTCGGATAGAGGGCGATGGAGTAAAACTCTTTTCTGTTCTTTCGTTCTCGGGTCAGGGTCATGTAAAAGCTTTTTTAGTCGTTTATTACAAAGTTATAGCAAGAAGCATTCCCTGTTTTCTCTGTGATTGAGTTATGCGCTGAGTGAAACAGAGCTTGGCGTAGAGAAACGGACGTGTTCGTCTGGCGTATCAACTTAATGGCTTTCACGCTACAATAGGGCTATGAAAAAAGCGCGTATCCTGTTACTGGAAGATGATGTCAACCTGAGCGAGACCGTCGAGGAGTACCTGAGTGATGAAGGGTACGAGGTGCTCTGTGCCTACGACGGCGAGAGTGCGCAGGATGCCATCTACGAAGAGTCCTTCGATCTGCTGCTGCTCGATGTCAACGTTCCGGGACCCAACGGTTTTGAACTGCTCAAAGAGGCACGCGAGAACGGTACGGCCACCCCGGCCGTATTTATCACCTCGCGCAACGCGATGGAGGATGTGGAGAGCGGCTTCGAGAGCGGGGCGGATGATTATATCCGCAAGCCTTTCGCGCTAAAAGAGCTGCTGCTGCGGGTACAGACCATTCTCAAACGCAACTTTTTCCACAACCCCAAAGAGCGGATGGACCTCGGCGGCGGGCTTGCGTATGATGTCGAAGCGGGGCTGCTCTACAGGGGCGGTGAGAGCGTGCCTCTGAATGACAAGATGGCGCGGCTTTTGAAGCTTTTTGTCCAGCGCAGGGGCGAAGTGATCAGCCACGAGGTGATCTTCGAGCATCTGTGGAACTTTGACGAAGAGCCCAGCGATACGGCGCTGCGCACCTACATCAAAGAGCTGCGAAAACTGTTGGGAAAGGAACGTATTGTCTCGCATAAACGACTCGGGTATCAGTTTAGCTGAGAACCGGACTTTCCGTGCTTTCATCACGCTCTATACGGCGATGGCACTGCTTATCCTGCTGCTGCTTGGCACTCTCTATTACCAGTATCAAAAGGAGCTGATGCTCTCCGAACACCGTCTGGCGATGCAGCTTCAGAGCGAAAGCTATCTTCCGGACCTGCGGCGCTGGATGCAGGGAGATATCAAAGCGTTTCCCAGAGACCTGGCCTATGCCACGGCACTCTATGATACCCGCGGCAAGATGATCGCATCGCACCTTGTCAAACCTGTTGCAGACCTTAAAGAGCAGATCGGGCTTCAAGAGGGGTATATCCATTTTGTTATCCTGCTCTCCTCGTACGAGATGGGAGAACTCTACCTTGTCCTCGAAACGGCGGATGACGGCCTCTGGCTGGATGATACGCTGCGTGTCGGTGTGATGGCCGGGCTGCTGCTCTTTGGAGTGCTCCTGCTGGTAGGGTATTCGCTCTCCAAGCTCTTCTTGCGTCCGATGAAAGAGGCGATAGCGCTGCTGGACAATTTCATCAAAGATACGACCCATGAGCTCAATACCCCCGTTTCAGCCATCCTGACCAATATCGAGACGATCGCGCCGGAAGTTCTGGATGAGAAGACGCAAAAGAAGGTCAACCGTATCGCCATCGCCGCACGCACCATCTCTACCATCTATGATGACCTGAGTTACCTTGTCTTGAACCATGCGGTAGTATCCAAAGATGAAGCGATCGAGCTTCCCGTACTGATCGATGAACGGCTGGAGTATTTCAAGACCCGCTATGCGCAGAAGAAGCTGGATGTGAATGCACTGCTGGAAGAAGGCGTGGTCGTGACGATGGACCGCACGAAAGCAACGCGCCTGATAGACAACCTGCTCTCCAACGCCATCAAGTACAACCGCGTCGGCGGCTCCATCCGTGTAGAGCTGAAAGAGGGAAGATTAAGCGTTTCCGACAGCGGCAAGGGTATCGCCAAAGAGAAGCTGGGGCGCATCTTCGAGCGTTACCAGCGGGCCGATACGAGTGTAGGCGGATTCGGCATCGGTCTGAACATTGTCGCCAAGATCGTCGATGAGTACGGGTTTGCAATCGAGGTGGATTCGGTAGAGGGAGAGGGTACGGTTATTACGTTGAAGTGGTAGCGGCAACGTGTGTGCCGCGTGCCGTTTATTTCTTGCCGATATACTCGGCGACTTTTTCGATGTCCGCATCACTGTATGATGCGACCTGGCCTTTCATCAGTGCCTTCATGGAACCGCCGTATGTACCGTCTTTGTAGCCTTTAAGGGCCGTGACGATCTCATCTTTGTTCATGGTGTTGACCAGTTTGCTTTTGCCAAGCGCCGCTTTTTCACCGTTTTGTCCGTGACAGGCTGCACATTTTTTGTAAAGATCCGCGCCGTCTGCCGCACCTAGAATCGCTGTCAGTCCGAGAATTGCAAGTAGAGTTTTCATTGTTTATCCTTAGTTCAATATAGATTTCTGGCTCGAAGAGCCAAGCTTTAGTGCCTTAGCGGCCAGCGTAGCAAAATGGGCTTCGCCCAATTTGCGTTCCAAAGCTAATGTTTAACCGCAGCTCGGGACGTTGCCCGAGTCGGAACCGTATTCGATGGCAAAATCGCGGATATGCTGCAGTTTCCCCCAGTTGTCCGGATTTTCCAGCCACATCTTTGCTTTTGGATACTTTTCGGAGAATTCCTGGATGAATCCTTCACCTTTCTCTTCGAAAAGTTCCTCCCATTCGTCCTGCGTATGCTGTGCGGCGAACTTCGTTCCGTTCATCTGAAACTTCGGTTTGAGGTGTTTCAGATAATATTTTTGTCCTTTGGCGGCATCGGCGTAAGCGGCAGAGCTCATAAGGGCTGCCGTTGCCAGAACCGCTAAAACTGTTTTTAGTGTCTTCATCGTCTTCCTCCTGTTTGGATAGGAGTATGATAGGAAGTTATCGTGGAGTGATTGTGAAACGTTTAAAAAAGAAAAACGGGGAAGATATATATCGTCTTATGCAGCGGGTTTTGTATTGGTCTTGACACAGTTCTTGCCACTGTGTTTGGCGATGTACATGGCGCTGTCGGCTTCGTGGATCATCTCTTTGATGCTTTGGCCCTCTATATACTGCCCGACCCCGAAACTGCAGGTGATCTTGCCGATGTGGTTGAAGTCGAATGCGTATTCATCGATCGTCTTTCTCAGCTTTTCAGCCAGTTCGGTAGCTTGCTGAAGGTTGTTCTCGATAGAGACGATCAGGAACTCTTCACCGCCCCAGCGGCCGAAGTAGTCGGTTTTACGGATAGAGAGCATAACGAGATCTGCGACTTGCTGCAGGACTTCATCGCCGACGTTGTGACCGTAGGTGTCGTTGATCTTTTTAAAGTCATCTATATCGAACATGATAATAGAGAGCTCTCCGCCATAACGCAGATGACGTTCATATTCACGTTCAAGGATCATGGAGGTCTTGCGGCGGTTGTAGATCTTTGTCAGCGGATCGATGGTCGCCATCTCTTCGAGCTGGGCATTTTTCTCTATAAGCAGCTGCTGCTGGCCTTCGAGTTCACGGTGGTAGTACGCAAAAGCATAGTGCAGTACGATGTAGGAGAGCAGAAGCAAGAAGAGGGTCATGCCGGCGATAAGATAACGGTAGACCTCTGCATGTTTGGCGAAATAGTCGATGTCCAGCAGCAGATAGAGGCTGCCAAGGTGCTGGCCCTGAAAGTCAAACTGCTCATCCCCTTTGTAGAGATAGGTATTGGTACCCGCTATATTGGCGAATTCATCACGTTCTGCACGATCAAGTACCTCCTGGGTTACCCATGAAAGCTCATCTGAGCCTATAAGGAAGAGCTCCTGCAACGTATACTCTTGGGAAGGGCGCTGATACTCCAGATAGGGTGTGATGGCGTTTTTATCCAGTGCATAGAGGTTTTTCGTGTGCAGGTTCTGCTGGAAGAGCTCATTGAAATAGCGTATATCAATACCAAACTCGAGTACGCCATACGCTTTGCCCTCGACGATTATCGGCAGAGCGATACGGTGGCTGATGGCATATTTTCCGACTTCAAGCGCAAAAAGCGGCGTCTTGCCTTCGTTGACGGCATTGATGAGGTGGCGGATGTTACTCAGGTCGTCCCCGTATTTGTCAGGACGGTGAAGACGCAGGAGGCTGGTCGTTTTGGCGGTGTGGAAATGCATGATGTTCACATAGGGGTTGTCTTCTTGCAGCTGTCTGAAAAACGGTTCGGTCAGTTTGAAGAGCTGCTTGCGATTTTGCGAAACGATCGCATCGCAGACCATGGAGTTTGTCAGGAGGTTGTTTCCTATCAGCAGGTATTTGTCATAGAGGTTTTTGAGTGAGAAATTATAGAGCTGGGTGAGTTCTGAACGTTCTTCATGGACAAGGTTGGCAATCACTTTTTGCTGAAAAGTATACTGGACAACAAGAAAAAGCGTAGAGATAAGAACAATAAGTCCCATGATCAAGATCACAGTCTGCTTCTTGATAGAGCGCTGCATCGTAAACCCCAGTCGAAATTTAATAATTTATAATATAACACAATACGCCGGCAATAGCAAAAAAAGCGCACTTCTGCCGGAGAAATCAGAGCAGTGCAAAAGCGTTAGATGCAGATGGCCTGTTTTGACAGAATATGCGGCTATTTTGTGTGATTCTATTTTTTGAGAGCACAAAACATGTAAAATTGACTGTAAATGCAAACAAATTTTCTTCTTTTCTTCTCGTTTAAAAAAGGAGTTGCTATAATTCCGCTATTAAAAATGTGCTAGAGAAAATACAGCAGGTATTTAAGCAAAAGCAAACATTTTCCGCACTACACTTTTGTATTAGCGTGAAACAAAACGAAGGCAACAAAATATTATGAACCCGACAGAAATTGAGAAGTTAGGTATTAAGAATATTGGTCAGCTGTACCATAATCTCAGCTATGACGAATTGATAGGCCATGAGCTGAAAAACGGCGAGTGTCATCTTGCCAGTAACGGTGCGACTATGGTCGATACCGGCATCTTTACCGGACGCAGCCCTAAAGACAAATTTTTTGTCAATCAGGACCCTTCTAATAAATACATTGCCTGGGGTGATGTCAACCAGGCAGTCTCTAAAGAGATTTTTGACGAGCTGACTGAAGTTGCCAAAGAACAGCTCTCAGGGCATGACCTGTATGTAACCGACGTCTTCTGCGGTGCGAGTGCTGCCAGCAAACGTTCGGTACGTTTTATCTCGGAGATCGCATGGCAGTCGCACTTTGTGAAGAACATGTTCATCCGTCCGTCCGAAAG
>JBFEWT010000047.1:0-14878 GCA_041546225.1 Sulfurimonadaceae bacterium | reverse complement strand
GGCCGAAGCGCTGGGACTTAACACCGGGGCGATAAGCGAAGGCAAAAACGCCGACATGCTGCTGCTGCAGCTCGACACCGAACCCGATGAGCAGCTGCCGCTTCACCTGCTGCTGCGCCACTACCCCATTGAGCAGATATACATCAACGGAAACCATCAGAAGGACGAACTATGGAAGGTTTGAAAAAACTCTTTTTACCTGTAACCGCGACAATAGACTACATCCAGAACCACTTTAAGGCGATGCTCTTCATCCTCATCCTCTTTTTGCTCTTTGCCCCAAGCGGCGAAGAGGCGCTCAAGCCGAACAACCTGCACCAGATCGCTATTGTCGGTCCCATTTTCGATGCCGGCGAAGTGGTCGACGAGATCGAGTCGGTACGCAAGGACGACTCCATCAAAGGCGTGCTCATCAGCATCAACTCGCCCGGCGGCGCGGTCGCACCGTCCATAGAGATCGCCTACGCCGTCAAGCGCCTCTCCGCGTCAAAACCGGTGGTGGTCTATGCCCAGGGCATTCTTGCCAGCGGCAGCTACTACGCGGCTATCTGGGCCAACGAGATCATGGCCAACCCAGGCAGCATGGTCGGCTCCATCGGCGTCATCATGCAGGGTATGAACTTCGAGGGGCTGATGGAGAAGGTAGGTATAGAGACGCAGGTCGCCAAAGCGGGCAAATACAAGCAGGTCGGTACGGCGGACCGTCCGTGGACAGCGTACGAAAAAGCCGAACTCGACAAAGTCATTCAGGGGACATACGAGCTCTTCACCTCCGATGTCGCCAGAGCGCGCGGGCTCTCGCTTGCAGAGCATGAGACCTATGCCGATGCGCATATCTTTACGGCGGCTCAGGCAAAAGAGGTGGGGCTCATCGATACTATCGGCGTCGGCTTTGATGCGGCAAAAAGGGTAGAGGCGCTCAGCGGGGTCACACATCCGGTATGGAACCAGGAAGACAAGTTCGAGAAGTTCTTCAGACAGCTCAGCGAGCAGAGTGCGGCGATGCTGCACCTCTACTTTCCGGCAGTCTCGCTGCGGTAAAAAAGAGGCGCTAAATACTGCCTAGCGGCGGCGGTTCTTGCCGACGAACGCATCGGGGACGACTTCGACCGAAGTCTCTTCCATATCGAACGAGAGCGTCTCAAGCTCTTCTCCAAACGGTGCGAGTGCGCCGAACACCTCTTCATTAAGCGTCAGTACCTCTATCTCCTGCACAGCTTTTTTCTCGGTGACCGTCACGACCTGCTCGGGTACGAAGGTCACCGCAGGGCTTGTGACCATCCGCTCCCACTGCTGCGGGTTTTTCACGCCCTTTTGAGCACTTTCGACCTTGCTTCCCCACTCTTTGCGGGTACTGTGTTTGCGCAGCGCCATCGCCGTGTAGCGTTTCGCCATCATCTCGACATAGCGGCGCTCTACGGCTACGAGGACATAGAACGCCTGTCCCCGCGTGTCTTCCCACTCATTAAGCGTCGTGGCGCGTTTCACCGCGTCATAGGCAGCGTTGCGGGCCACCTGTGCGGAGATACGGCGGGCCATATCATCCGAAAGACCGCCCGATGTTTTCAAAAACTGCTCGACGTTGCCGCGCATTGTCAGCGCGATATGGATGGCGAGGTTTTTGCGCCCCACTTTCGCCGCGTCGCTTCGGGTATACCTGCCGACGTAGCCGTCCGTCGTCACCGCTCCGGCCTTGGCGATCATCTTGGAACCGGCATTGGGCCGGCAGACCCACAACGGCGCGGACGAACCGCTTACATTACATTGCGCAAGCTGCGGTCCGCCGGAGGTGCTGCACCCGCTTAGAATAAACATGCCCAAAACGGTACATGCAATTAAAATGTATGATCTCATCTATGGTTTCCTTAAAGCGGTATGGTTCCTCTAATTATACACAGAGAAGTGTAACAGTTAAAAAGCGGTGATCTTCTCTACTAGAGCCGTGACTCTTCGCGTGTCGTCCATCGCGTCAAAGTGCTCGCCCTCTTTCAAGTCGCCTAGCGCGATGACCTTGCCGTTGCGGCTCAACTGCGCATACCCTTTTTTCGTTTTGCGTTTGGGGTCTTGCAGCTTCAGCGCCTCTTGCAGCTGGACAAGCTCGCTGCGTTTTGTGCGCATGATGGCCTCGTGACGCTGGTCAAACTGCTGCTGCAGCGGCAGGAGTTCACGCTGCATACTCTCGAGTTTAAAGGAGAGCGTTTGTGAAAAGCGTGCCTTCAGCTGAGTGATCTCGCTGAGCTGAAGGGCGAGTTTCTGTTCGATGGAGTGGCGTCCGTACGCCTGTCTCAGCGCACTCACCTGTTCGCCGAAACGGTGGAACTTCTGACGCATGGTCGCATCGTACTGCCCCATCAGAGCGTCGATGGTGAGCAGCATCTCGTTTTGATCGGGCAGGAGCATCTGCATCGCCGCCGAAGGGGTCGGCGCGCGCAGGTCGGCGACAAAGTCGCTGATGACCCAGTCTATCTCATGGCCTACCGCCGATACCACGGGGGTCATACAGGCATAGATGGCATCGGCGACGATCTCTTCGTTAAACGCCCAGAGGTCTTCAATACTGCCGCCGCCGCGCCCGACGACGATAGCGTCATAGCCTGCGCTGTCTGCCGTGCGCAGTGCCGCGGCTATGGACGGTGCCGCGTTCTCGCCCTGTACCAGTACGTCATAGAGATAGAGTCGTGCCAACGGCCAGCGCTGTTCGCTGACATGCAGCATATCCTGCAGCGCCGCGCCCGTCGCCGAGGTGATGAGTGCGATGCGTTTGGGCATCTTTGGAAGGGCTTTTTTGCGCTCGGGGGCAAAGTAGCCTTTTTCTCCCAGACGCTGTTTGAGCTGCTCATACGCCAAAGCCAAAGCGCCGTGCCCGGCAGGTTCGACCATATGGACGTTGATCTGGTACTCGCCGCGGGGCTTGTAAAGCGTTATGGCCCCGTCGATGAGGACTTTAAGCCCCTCTTCGAGACGAAAGCGCAGTTTGGACGCGTTGCCGCGGAACATGACGCAGCGTACGGAGGAGCCGGCATCTTTGAGGGTAAAGTAGATATGGCCGCTGTTGTGGTAGGTGATGCGGGAGAGTTCGCCTTCGACGTAGACACGGACGAAGGTGCTCTCAAGAAGGTTCTTGATCTGCTCGTTAAGCGTCGAAACCGAAACAGGAGAGATCATGAACGCACTCTATTTTTTTCGTGCGATCATCAGTGTAGAGATGTCCATCGAGAAGCTTTGCGTGTAGAGCATCTCGAAACCTGCCGCTTCGAGCTCCTCTTGCATCTTCGCAACGGTCAGGAAGCCTTCGATGGAGTTTGGAAGGTACTCGTACGCTTCGGGATTCTTGGAGATAAAGCCGCCGATCTTCGGCAGGATCTTTGTCATGTAGAAGTCGCGGATCTTACCCAGAAACGAAGGGTTCTCGTTCTTCATGAACTCTAAGATGACGACAAGGCCGCCGGGTTTGAGGACGCGGTTAAACTCCTTCAGGCCCGCTTCGCGCTCGACGACATTACGGATGCCGTACGAGATGCTCAGGATGTCCGCAGATGCATCCTCGAGCGGGATAGCCGTCGCCGGTGCGATGCGGTAGTCGAACTTTGGAAACTTTTCGCGCGCGACACCGACCATCCCTTCGGAAGGATCGACACCGATGAGCGTACCCACGGCAATACCGGAGACCTCGGCACGTCTTTTCCAGTAGTCCATCATATCGCCCGTACCGCACGCCACGTCGACAATAGCCTCAACGTTCTCCTGCGCGTAGTAGCTGAAAGCGAGATCACACGCTTTTTTTCTCCAGCTGCGGTCGACACCCATGCTCATGACACGGTTGGCGGTGTCATACGTCGGTGCGATATCATCGAACATTGAAACGATCTTCTGCTGTTTTTCCACTTAGTTTCCTTTTAACCAGAGAGTGAGGTCGTCGCCCTCGCGGCTTGTATGCAAAAATTTAAACGATCCGGTACTTTTTGTAAACGGTATTGTACCACCGCTTTTGGGTGCAACGAAAGCAAGATAGCAATCTGTAAGCGATTTTGTCGCTTCGAACATGCCCGGGCCGCCCTCTATGAGTATGTTGTTATAGTTTTCTATACACTCGAAGGAGTCGTCGATGAAGACTTTGCGCCCTTCGACCCCAAAGAGCGGGATACTCCGGTCGAAGTCGTCGCTTTTGGAGTAGATGAGTACGTCCGGCGCCTTCCCCTCTACCATACGCGCATCCAGCACAGGGCGGTCTTCGCGTACCGTGTTCCCCCCGATGACAAGCAGGTCGCAGCAGTCGCGCATGGCATGGACCTGTCTGCGTGAAGCCTCGGAGCTTATAAGCCCGCCGTCGACGGTGCCGTCAAGGCGCTGCGCCCATTTGAAGCAGACAAAGTGCTCCTCGCGCCAGCGAAGGAAAGGCAACAGCAGCGCTTCGCCCTCCTCTTGGCAGATGCCGCTGACAACCTCGATGCCCGCAGCTTCGAGCATGACCGACCCGCCGCTTCCGTCACCCTTTTCATCCGCGCAGGCGATGACGACCGATGCTGGTTTCAGTACCGCAAGCAGTCCGGCGCACGAGGGGGTGCGTCCGCTGTGCGAGCAGGGCTCGAGTGTCACGTAGAGCGTACAGCCGTTAAAACAGCCCGCATGGTGTGCGATAAGGTAGTCGTGGATCTCTGAAGCATTCTGAAGTTCAGCGATGGCAGTATCGCCGGTAAGTGCGGTGTAGGCGCTCTGAAGTGCTGCGACCTCCGCATGGGGTGTACCCGCGCGTTTGTGGGCCGCTACGCAAAGGAGTTCGCCGCGGCTGCCCGTTACGGCACAGCCTACAGCGGGGTTAGGATAGGTCAACCCCTGATAACGCCAGGCCTCGTTCAGGGCCAGTTGCATAAAAAAAGAGGGGTTCATTACCACTCAAAGTAGGTTCGGGCTTTGCTGATATCTTTGAATTCCAGCGAAACTTCACCCGCTTCGGCGTCGGCGATGACGATGGTCTTGCCTTCGACACGCAGCAGTTCGCCGCGGTATTTCTCTTTGTCCATCGTCGTAACGGAGACTTTTTCACCGACGGATTTGGTGAAGTGTTCCAAGGTCTTGAGCTTACGCTCGATACCCGGAGAGCTTACTTCGAGCCGGTATTCGCCCGATACCGGCGGTGTGACGTCCAGCAGCGG
This sequence comes from Sulfurimonadaceae bacterium, assembly GCA_041546225.1. Taxonomy (GTDB): domain Bacteria; phylum Campylobacterota; class Campylobacteria; order Campylobacterales; family Sulfurimonadaceae; genus JBFEWT01. The sequence continues at coordinate 9,725 of JBFEWT010000047.1, read as the reverse complement.
CGAAAGAAGATGCGTTGCTTCGACACACTTCTCCATCGGCACGCCGTCATCAGACGTGACACTGACGCGGAAGATAGTCTCACCGTTCTCGGTGACGACAACAGAATCATACAGACTCAGGCCAATGGACTCTACGAGGTTTTTAATATCGGTTTCAAGACTCACTTGGACGTTCCTTGGAAATTTTCTTGAAAAGCTCTTCGAGGTTCTTGCTCTTTTCAATCTGGTCGTCGAACTCAAATGCCAGTTTAGGCGAGCGGAACCACCCCTGATCGCGAAGACAATACTCTTCTATGATCGGGCGTGCTTTGCGCAGCTGTCTCAGGAAGACGGTACGTTCCTCATCGGTATAATCATGGGGATCGAGGTAGACTTTTGCATCACTGCGGCCGCGTGAACATTTGACCTCGATCACATCGAGTTCGCGCAGGCGCGCGTCGTTGAGTTCGCTAAGGGCTTCGGGGATCAGCTCGCACAGGATCGATTCCGTGCGCTTGAGCTTAATTTCTGCAGGGGTCACAGGGTTACTTTTTGCTCAACTTTGGTGAAGGTCTCGATAACATCGCCAACCTGAACATCGTCATAGCCGCTGATGACAACACCACATTCGTAGCCGTTACCGACCTCTTTGACATCGTCTTTGAAGCGTTTGAGTGACGTCAACTCGCCTTCGTAAAGAACGACGCCATCACGGATAACACGTACCAGTCCGCCGCGCACAAGTTTGCCGTCGACGACCACACAACCTGCGACAAGGCCTTTAGGGATCTTGAAGACATCGCGTACATCTGCCTGACCCGTATTCTCTTCAGTGAATTTCGGAGACATCATACCTGTCAGCATACCGGTAATGTCATCAATGATCTGGTAGATGACCGAGTAGGTCTTGATCTGAACGCCGCGCTGTTTCGCCAGTGCATTGACGGCACCCGTAGGACGGACGTTAAAGCCGATAAGCACACAGTTCTCTGAGTTGTTGACCAGTTCGACATCGTTCTCGGTAATACCGCCGACGCCCGAAGAGATCACTTCGACCTTGACTTCCTCATTGCGCATTTCGCTCAGTGAGTTGCGGATCGCTTCGAGTGAACCGTGTACGTCAGTCTTAAGAACGACTTTCAATGTCTTGAGCTTGCCCTCTGCGATAAGTGACGTAAGCTCGTCAAGTGTCGTCTTGGTACTGCGTGAAAGCTCTTTGTGACGCTCGTACTCGTAACGTTTCTGGGCAAATTCGCGTGCTTCTTTATCGTTCTCCATAACCATCAGGGTCTCGCCTGAGCCCGGAACTTCGTTCAGACCGACGACAACAGCTGTCTCACTCGGCCCGATTTTCTTGATCTGCTTGTTATGGTTGTCGATAAGGGTACGGACACGGCCGTGCGCGCTGCCACAAACGACATTGTCACCGACATGAAGCGTACCGTTTTGTACGATGACCGTAGCAACAGGACCACGCCCTTTTTCCAGTGAACTCTCGACAACGACCGCTTTGGCCGATGTATCAGGATTTGCTTTAAGCTCAAGGACTTCCGCCTGAAGCAGGATGTTCTCAAGAAGCGCATCGAGGCCCATACCGGTCTTGGCCGAGATAGGCACGAACTCTACATCCCCGCCCCAGTCGATCGGCGTAACGCCTTTTTCTGCCATCTGTCCTTTGACAAGGTCAGGGTTTGCACTCTCTTTGTCCATCTTGTTGACGGCGACGATAACCGGTACACCGGCATCTTTAGCGTGCTTGATCGCCTCTTCCGTCTGCGGCTTGACACCGTCATCTGCAGCGACGACGATAATGATCATATCCGTCACCTGTGCACCGCGGGCACGCATCGCGCTAAACGCCGCGTGGCCCGGAGTATCGAGGAAGGTGATCTTCTTGCCGTTTTGCATGACCGTGTACGCACCGATGTGCTGCGTGATCCCGCCCGCTTCGCCATCGACTACTTTCGCATCGCGGATGGCATCAAGAAGGGAGGTCTTACCGTGGTCGACGTGACCCATGATGGTAATGACCGGAGGACGTTCCTCCATATTCTCTTCATCTTCCATATCGCCTTCGTATTCGTCTTCGTAGTTAAAGGCGTCTTTCGGGTCGATAGTCGTGACTTCGACCTCGAACTCTTCTGCGAGGATCTCGATCTCGTCTTTTCCGAGGAAATCATTTTTCGTCACCATCATACCAAGGTTAAACAGGACCTTGATAACGTCGGACATCGGGCGGTTGAGTTTTTCGGCAAACTCGTAGACACGGATATCTTCAGGGATCTCTACGTGTGTTACGATCTCATCGCTCGGCTTGTCTTTGATGTATTTTTTACGTTTTCCGCGGGAGACTGAACGCTTTCTGTTACCCTGTGATTTGCCGGCATTACGGCCTACAGGCTTCTTCTCGCGCGGCTTGCGCGGCTCTTCCGGTTTGGGAAGCTCATCTTTGTGGAAATCGTTAAGGTCAAGCAGTACGACCTGCTCTCCGTCCATATCCATCGAGACGTCAGCCATCGAACCGCCGAAGATATCAAGCTTTTTACCCTGATCTTTTTTCTGGGCAGGGCCGCTTTGCGCCTGACGTTTTTTCTTCTGTGCGATCTCTTCGAGTGCTTCTTGACTCAGTTTGCCGTAGCTGGAGACCTTGGCTGTCTTCTCTGTCTGCATCGTTTCAACAGGCTCAGCGGCTTGAGGACGTTTTTTCTTGACGATCTTGAGGCCGGAGCGCTTGACAGGTGTCGCCGCTTTGAGCAGCGGAGATGTCTTCTTCTCTTCTGCAGCTTCTGAAGCCGCTTCCGGTGCCGCTTCTTCGGTTTTTGGCGCTTCTTCTTTGGCAGCGGCAGGTGCTTCTTCGGCTTTCACTTCAGCTTTTGCTTCGGCAGGAGCCTCTTCTTTTTTGGCAACCTTGGTAACAGGTTTTGGCGCCGCTGTCTCAGCCGGACCACCGCTCATGATAAAGTTCATGATCTTTTCAGCTTCTTCCATTGAAACGGAACTGGAAGCTGTCTTGACTGTCAGCCCCATCGTAGCAGCTTTCTCAACGACCTCTTTGGATCCAATTCCTAGTTCTTTGGCAATTTCATGCACTCTTACTTTATCTGTCATTCGCGGTGATCTCCTTCAACTGGCTCAAAAGCACTTCTGTTTCACCCGACTTACACTGGCGGGCAAGCGCACTTGCTGTTTTTTTGTGTTCTAAACATGCTTTGCAGAGGTAAAAACTTCGTCCTACCCCGCTGTATGGTATCAGCTTTTTTGTCTGGCACTGCAGACGAATAAGCTGATCCTGCGCTGCGCGATTTCTGCACACAATACACATGCGTGTCGGCTGTTTATTTAATATTTGCGGCATTATAGCGAAAAGTTCCTTGATCTAACGCTCTATCACGAGCCCATTGTTATCAAAATCGAGAATTTGGACATTAAAGTCGGGAAACTTCTGGCTTAACTTGCCGGCGAGGATCGGCGCATCCTGATCGTAGACCATATTGAAAAAAGTCGATCCGCTGCCCGAGAGCGTGCTCATCAGCGCACCGTTCTCATACGCCATCTTCTGTACGGCAAAAAGTTCAGGCAGCATCTTCATACGTACTTTCTGGTGGAAGCGGTCCTGCGTCGCAATACGGAGCATCTCCCAATCTTCATTAAAAAACGCCGCCGTGGTCAATGCCGCGTGCGAGAGGTTGTAAACCGCATTCTCTTTGCTGTAGGACTTTGGAAGCGTCGTACGTGAGCGTGCCGTTGAGATAGGCTTGTTCGGAATAACGACGACCGCCTTGATGTAATCAGGCAGGTGCTTCTTCTGCGAAAAGACCTTGTTCTTCTCAAGCGTTGCCGCGTTAAAGCCACCCATGACCGCCGGAGTGATGTTGTCCGGATGCGGCTCGTAGACCAGCGCATGGTTGAGGATACGGCGCTTGGACGCACGTACGCCTGCAGCTTCATGTGCCGATGCGATAGCACTGACAATAACGGCAGAAGAGCTCCCCAGACCGCGCGAAAGCGGGATCTGGTTGGTGAAGGTGAACTTGAAGTTCTGGCGTTTCTGCGTCAGACGTTTATAGTGGTCGTTAAAGATACTGATAAACATGTTGTTCCCCTTCAAGCGGGGGTTGCTTTCGCCTTCGCCTTTAATGGAGAGGCTGAAAAAACGCGACGGTTTAAACTCTACCTGGTTGCGAAGCTCCAGGGAGAGGCCTAATGAATCAAAACCGGGGCCAAGGTTGGCACTGGTAGCGGGTACACTGATTATCAATGGGTTCCTCTTATCCTACCGCACCGATGCCGTAGTACGGTGTCGTATCGGTAGTAAAATCTTCTAATCGCAGATGTTCGGGCAGCCTAAATCGATTTTCCGGCACCGTGTCGAACAGCTGTGTCTCTATAGTGTCGGCTATTTTAACAAAACAGAGCTTTCCGACGGCTTTTATGGGACTGTTTTCATTAAAATAGAAAGCATCGGTGCTCAGGAAGGGGATGTTCTTCGTAATGGAGAGTGTCTTCAGGAATACATAGCCGATCTTTATCGCCATAAAACTGCCCGGTCCTTTGGCATAGACAAGGTTGCCGATAGTGTAACGCTGCATCAGGGATGCGAAGAGCGAAGGGAGCACCTCTGAACTCTTTTCAGAACTCTCTATCTTCTCAACCAGAACGCCCTCTTTATAGACGCCGATGAGCAACGGGGCGCTGAGGCCTATGACGACGACATCATGCATACGCTTTAGCGAGTTCCTTCTCTTCAACACCGCTGAGTTCGACCACTTCGTAGCTCTCAGGGTCCGCCAAAAGGGCCAGTGTCAGTTTATGGTTCAGGTCATGGCTTCCGGCAAACGCCTCATAGCTTCCGATGAAGTTCATTCCCAGCAGCGACATATCGCCGATGGCATCGAGGATCTTGTGGCGTACGAACTCGTCTTTGAAACGCAGCCCTTCAGGGTTAAGGACCTTTTTGTCGTCCAGTCCGACGGCATTGTCAAGGCTTGCACCCAGAGCCAGCCCTTTGGAGCGCAGGTACTGCATCTCATGGACAAAACCGAAGGTCCGTGCACGTGCGATCTCGTTCTTGTAGTTCTCTTTGGAGAGCTGAAGCACGAAACTCTGCTCATCGATCACCGGGTGGGCGAACTTGATGGTAAAGTCGTAGTTGAGCTCTTTGGAAGGGATAAGCTTGACATACTTGTCCCCTTCGCGTACCTCAACCTCTTTCTTGATGCGGATGATATGCTTTGGCTTGTCCAGCTGCACGACACCGCCCTCATCGAGCAGCATACAGAAACTCGCGCTGCTGCCATCCATGACCGGGATCTCTTCGGCGTTGACGATCACACGCATATTGTCGATGCCGTATGCATATACCGCAGAGAGCATGTGCTCTATCGTCGAGATGAAATGGCCGTCTTTACCGATGACCGTAGCCATCTTCGTGTCGACGACATTCTCCGGTTTCAGCGGGATTGATACGCCCACGTCACTGCGGTGAAAAACAATACCGCTGTCCGCTTCCAACGGTTCGAGGCGCAGTTTGACAGGTGTGCCTTTATGCAAACCTATCCCTACAAGTTCAACTGCTTTTCCAATCGTAGTCTGCATCATGATTCAATCCTTCGTTTACGTATGCTTCTTATCCGGTTTCCCGATTTAAGCAAAATATATTCCATTACTTTTACTCGCCGGCCCTGTCTACTGGCGATTTATGAGCTTTTTCGCGTTTTGAATGATCTCCGTCACATTCAGACGGATCCACTGCTTGTCCATCCACTCTTCCGGACGCACCTCAATACCCTGTACAAGGACACCGAAATGCAGATGGTCACCCATCGCATAACCGCTGAGGCCGGTATTGCCTATCTGCTGGTTTTTCGAGACTTTCTCGCCCGCCTGAGCGTTTATGCTTGAGCAGTGCCCGTAGATCGTGTAGAGCCCCAGTCCGTGGTGCAGCACCGGCATATTGCCATAGATGCCGTTCTCTTCGGCGAAGACCATCTCCGCACTGTTCTGCGTATGAATGGCACCCATCTTCACACTCGCAAGGTCGAGTCCGAGGTGATACGACTCACTCACCTGGGCACCCTCGTAAAAGTAGAGGCGGTGGTCGCCGAAGCGCGCAACGACCTGCCCGTTTTTAAGCGGGTAGAACGGGTTGATAGAGAAACTCTCCAGCGTCGTATCGGAGATTTTCGAGGTGATCTCATGGATCAGCTTCTCGTTTTTGGCACGGACATCTTCATTGATAAGCTTGAACTGCTCGATCGGATCGGTAATACCCTGCGTCTCCTGGTAGTACTCTGCGAGTTCGGCGATCTTACCGCCGAGGAAGTTGTCGCTGAGTTTGATCTTTGAGACGCGGTAGGCCTTGTCACGCAGTTTATACGGGACGACCGAACGCGAGATATTGCCGGCTTTGTCTTTGGCAACGATGGTCGCTTTGAAATCGCCTTCCATGACCGGCCATGCTACAAGCGAGATGTAATACCCCTCTTTGTAAAACGGCTGCGGCAGGAATGTCTTGCCGTAGTTGCTCTCGATAGTCAGCGTATCGAAGTTCTCGTCATCGGCTTTAAAGATCACCAGTGCGGAACCGCCTTTGCGTATCGCATAGGAGTGGGCGATCGTACTGAGTGTCGGCCGTTTGGTATCGATGCTCAGCGTAACGCTCTGTGCGATACTGTTGCCGGCAAAGAAGTTCCAGCTGCTTGCATCGGTCGCCTGGACATGGATAGTGACGGACTCGCTTTGTTTGCCGTAGCGGCGTTTCGGCGGTTCGACAGAGAGGTTCAGGCTCGCCTGCGGCATGAGCAGCTGATCAGAGAGCAGCGGTACCATCTCCCCGTTTTGTTCCAGGGTCACCGTATAGGCTTTCACGCCGCTCTGGTCGTCGATGGTGATCTTCAGCGGTTCTTTGAAGTTCCAGTACCCGTTGTTCTCTATCGTGATCTTCGGGACGTCGCGCTCGAACATCGCTGCATTGTATAAGAAGATGACCCCACCGATGATGGCGATGAAGAAGAACATCACCGCCATGGATGAAAAATTGTTTTTGCGTCTCAAACGAGCTCCTTGTCTAGTTTCGTCAATATACGTGTTAAAGCATCATTCATACCGTCTGCTTCAAAGATAAACCCGGCGGAGTGGCGATGACCGCCTCCGCCGAAATGTTCCGCCACCGCAGCGAGATCGGCACTCCCCTCTCCGCGAAGAGAGACCTTGAAACCGCCGCTTTTGCGTTCGCGGATCATCACCGCCACCTGTACCGTCGGCAGGTAGAGGCTCTCATTGAGCGGCGCTTCACAATCAACGGCAAGTGCACCGGTCGACTCCATCATCTCCCGGCTCACCTCTGTTACCGCGACGCGCCCCTCATAATAGAGCCTGCACTGCTGCAGCATCTCTCCCTTGAGCCGCTGCGCCGCCAGAGAGACACTCTTAAAGAGCGCACGGTTGCACAGCTCGCTGTCGGCTCCGCATTCAAGCAGCGTTGCCGCCATCTTGAATGTCCCCGACGAGACCTTGGCACTTAAAAATGCATCCGAATCATCCAGCAGCCCCGCATAGAGCGCCGTCGCCATCTTGGCATTGATCTTGATGCCGTTTTCGACAAAAAAATCGTACAGCACCTGCGTCGTACTGATCGCCTCGGTACGTACAAGGTTTATCTCGCCGTAGCCCCTGTTGGAAGCATGGTGATCGATATTGATCAGGAACGGCACCTCTTCCACACCCAGACGATCGCGTCCCCCGCAGTCAAAGCTGATAACCAGATCGGCCTGCTGAGGAAAATCATGGCGTATCTTATCGAACCAGGGTAAACACTCCAACGAAGGGTTTATGGTGTCGGTAACGCAAAAAAAAGTGATCTTCTTCTGCAAACGCAACAGATGACTGTACATAGCGCTGGCACTCCCGATGGAATCAGCATCGGGATTTTGGTGGGCTATGAGTACAATATGCGATGCAGATTCGATTTTTTCGATGATCTCACGCAAAGCGAGCCTTTTGTTTTGGTAGTGGAATTATAGTGAAAGCGTCTAAAATTAAGATTTATTATTCATTCTATAAACATAGGCCAATACTTCCGCAACGGCGGCAAAGAGCGTGTCGGGGATCGGCTTGTCGACATCCACCTCTTTGTAAAGCGACCGGGCAAGCGGCGGATTCTGTACGATATGCACCCCGTTCTCCCTGGCGATCTTCTTGATCTGGATCGCGATGTTGTCCGCGCCTTTGGCGACGACAAGGGGGGCACGGTGCTTGGACTCGTCATATTTCAATGCCACCGCGAAGTGCGTCGGGTTGGTAATGACCACATCCGCATCCGGTACCGCGGCCATCATCCGCTGCCGCGACGCCTGCATCTGGATCTGGCGGATCTTCGCCTTGATATGCGGGTCACCTTCCATGTTCTTGTACTCGTCTTTGACTTCCTGCTTGCTCATCTTCAGCTTGTCAAAATACTGCTTGCGCTGGATGACGATGTCGATCAACGCGAAGACCAGCATCACCAGCAGCATCACCAGGGCCATAATGATCGACTTGTCCACCAGCCAGCCCAGCTGATCTTCCAGACTGAAAAGGGCTACCATTGGCAGCTCTTCGATAAACATGAAGAAAAAGACGAAACCGACCGTCATCGTCAACATCGACTTCAGCGTGATCTTGACCCCCTCGATCAGCTTCTGAAGGGAGAAGAGGTTTTTGGTCCCTTTGATAGGGTCGATCTTTTTTAAATCGGGAATAAGGGGTTTGGTGGTGAAGAGAAAACCGAACTGCGCCAGACCCGCCAATACACCGGCGATCGCGACGACAAGTGCCAGCGGGATGGACATGATCAGAAACTCTTTCATCGTAACGAACGCGATCTCGATCATATTCTCGCGGTTGAGAGGTTCGCCGAAAATGGAGAAGTAGTAGTAGACCAGCTTGAGCATCCGTTCGGCGATAAAACTGAACAGCAGCAAAAAAGCGAGAATGGCGATGAACAGGGTGATAAGCCCGGACATATCCTGGCTTTTGGGGACATTTCCCTCTTTGCGGGCGTCCTCGATCTTTTTGGCGGTGGGTTCTTCGGTCTTTTCTAAATCATCAGCCATTTACATTCCTGCGAAGCATCCACAAAACCGTACAGCGGTTTTCTTCAGTGGCCATAGCGGCCCGAGCGCAGACAAAGGGACGTGTTCCGTTGTCGTTCAAGAGAAAATGTACTTCGGTCTTTTCTAAATCATCAGCCATACTTCGATAAAACGGGTCAAACGCAAGGGCATAAGCACATCACGTATTTCTCGTCCCCTCCTTTATCGTTCTATTTTACTCCCGAAAATCAAGCCCCCGGCTTACTTTTCGGGAGATATCATCTTCATAGACAGATCAATCCAGTTCGCCTGATGGATCAGTGAGCCGGTACTGACGGCATCGATGCCTGTTTTGGCATACGCTTCGACCGTCTCGAGTGAGATGTTCCCGCTTGCTTCAAGCAGTACGGAGGGGTGGTGCTCGCGTTTGTACGCGACGATATCACCCAGCTGGAGGGGCGACATATTGTCGCACATGACGATATCGGCACCCGCTTCCATCGCCGCGATGACATCTTCAAAACTCTCCGCTTCGATCTCTATCTTGGAGGTGAACGGTATCTTTTTGCGTGCCTCTTTCATAAACGCACCGAGGTCATCGATGGTCTTGAGATGGGTATCTTTGAGCATCAGGCAGTCATCGAGCCCCATTCGGTGGTTGACCGCACCGCCGGT
>JBFEWT010000027.1:0-22343 GCA_041546225.1 Sulfurimonadaceae bacterium | reverse complement strand
TGTTTATGATAACTCATGCTGTTTTTTAAAAAGTTTCATATTTTTCTTTGGTCACAATGATCAGACAACTCCTGATCTGCGATAGTAGAGACGTTCAAAACAGCCTAACCTTAGGTACGATGGTTATTATAAAACTATAACGATGCTACATTATTTTAATGATAAGCTATATTTTATGAGATGGCACGGTAATGGATTCTTCAATGTTTCACAATAAATATATCATACTTTTTTTGACCCTCGCGCTCTATATAGCCGGTATAGTCTATTATGCTGTAAATGCTTACAGTACGGAAAAAGATAAAACACTTGCACGTATCGACAAGCAGCTTCTCTATGCAACGGAAGGTGCGCAGATCATTGCGGGGCAGACATATCATCAGCGCAGTGCTTATGAAAACGGCATCGGAAAAGAGGAGTTCCTGCAGGTAGCGCATGACTTGTCAGCCTTTGCCAAAAGTGCAGGGGTCAAGTATGTGTACAGTTTTATACGTGATGACGGGGAAGTTCTATTCGCTTCCACTTCCTTGACGGATGAAGAGTGGAGCGAAGAAGGTGAAACAGCCTACGAGGAGAACTATCGGCTGATCTATGACGAAGCGACGGCGGCATTGGAAAAGATGTTTTCAAAACCGCAACGGCTTTATGAAGAGAGTCGGGACCAATGGGGTTATTTCAGATCGGTGCTGGTTCCTTATGAAAGTGCTGACGGCAGCATCTATATTGTCGGTGCCGATATTGAGATATCTGACGTTATGTCTCAGATGGACACTGTTCTGTGGTCGGCTGTATTGACAGCGTTCTATTACCTTGGGATAATATTGCCGTTTTTCATCGCTTTGCTCCTTATGGCCAAAAACGACAAGGTGAAACTGCAGGCATTGGTGGACGCCAAAACAGAGGAACTTCAGATACTCAACCACGGGCTTGAACAGCGCGTCGCGGATGAAATTGAAAAAAACAGGGAACAGGAACAGCTGAACTTTCAGCAGAATAAACTTGCGCAGATGGGAGAGATGGTCAGTATGATCGCGCATCAGTGGAGGCAGCCTCTTGCGGTACTTTCAGCGAAGGCGAGCTATATGTTGATCCGTCAGGAGATGGGAAAGGTCAACGAAGAGGATGTCAGGCAAAGTAACGAGCTTGTGATTGAGCAGTGCCAAACGATGTCTGAGACCATTAATACCTTTATGAACTTTGTTAAACCCGAACAGGAGAAAAAAGTTTTTTTCGTTCGCGATTCGGTCGATGCGGTCATGCAGATGATGCAGGCGCAATTTGCCAGTCAGGGCATTTCAGTCGAAGTGATCGAAGCGGAAAAAGATGTAAAGATAGAGGGCCATGAAAACCTTTTTGAACAGGTGGTCGTCAATTTGCTTGCCAATGCGCGTGATGCGTTTGAAAGCCTGGAATCACCCGATAGAAAGCTTACCCTTACCATCAATAAGGGGCATAAAGTACCCGTGCTGAGCGTGGAAGATAATGCCGGCGGCATCCCCGAAGAGATACGCGACAGGATATTCAACCCCTATTTCACAAGTAAAGAAGAGGGTAAAGGGACCGGTATAGGGCTCAATATGAGCAAGGATATTATGCATAAAAGTTTTGACGGTGAACTGTTATACACGCCGCTTGGCGGCGGAAGCCGGTTCGAGATGTATTGCTGTACAGCGGAGGGGAGTGTTTAAACGAGCGCCAAGGCCTTGTGGTCGGCCCCGCTAAGCGCAAGACCTTCTATCTCTTCAGGCCTGAACCACTCATGTTCCTGTACTTTTGCATGGTGCAGGTAGACTTCCGCTTCAAGCCGGAAGTGCGAATAGACATGCACGATGCTGCCAAGTTTCCGGCTAAAAGCGATCTCTTCATCCGCATCGTATTCGCTGAAGCCCCAAAGCCCGTGCAGAAAACGGGTCTCGCGCTGTCTGAGGGCAAGTTTTCCATCTATTTGATGAATGACGATCTTCTTTGTCCGTACCGGGATGCTTTTTTTGGCTTTTTTCTGCGGGTAGGCGAGGGGGTCGGTCTTTCCCTTGCAGATCGTTTCAAAAGGGCATTGGTCACAGTGCGGTGCCCGCTGGGTACAGAGCATACTGCCAAGGTCCATCATCGCCTGATTGTAATCATAGGGGTGCTCTTCATCAAAGAGCATGTAGGCAAGTTCCCAGAGCTCTTTCTCTTTGGCCTCCTTGCGGGCGAAGACGCGGTAGAGGATGCGCTTTACATTGGCATCGAGGATGGGAACAGGGGTGTGGTAGGCGAAAGCCGCAATGGCATGGGCGGTACTTTGCCCGATACCCGGAAGCGCTTTGAGCTCATGCACGTTCTGCGGTAGTGCCGGTGCGGCAAGCTGCGCGGCTTTATGCAGGTTGCGCGCACGGGTGTAGTAGCCAAGCCCTTCCCATTTTTTCAGGACATCGTCGAGATCTGCGCCTGCCAGATCGGCCAGTGTCGGGAATGCGTCGAGGAAGGGGAAGTAGAAGCGTTCAAGGACGGTCTTGACCTGCGTCTGCTGCAGCATGATCTCGCTGACCCAGATGCGGTAGGCGTCGTCGGTATTACGCCACGGAAGGGTGTGGCGGCCGTTGTCATCATACCATCTGTGAAGTGCTTTATGTGCCGTTGTAAACATGGTGGCATTGTAGCTAAATAATACAAACCGTACGGCTGCGTTAACTGCTCTTGTTCGGATTATCACGCGGCAGTGCGATGGTAAAGCATGCCCCGCCGTTGATATTTTTTACAGAGATGCTCCCTTTGCAGTGCTCCTCTATGATCTTCTTTGACATATACAGACCCAGACCGGTTCCGTTGAGGTTCTCTTTGGTCGTAAAATAAGGATCGAAGATCTTATCAATGATCGCTTCGGGAATACCGCCGCCGTTATCGGCGATATCAATACAGACGTGAGCGTTATCGCTGTAGACCCGGATAGAGATCTCGGGTTTGTCGATCTGCTTATCGCTGAAAATATCTTTTGCATTGGCCAGCAGGTTAAGTATCACCTGCTTAAGTTCGTTGGGATAGCTGAAGATAGTCTCATTGTAGAGGAACTCTTTGCGAAGGGCGATATTGCGGTTGTTAAATGATACCTCTACGATCTTCAGTGCGTCTTCGATGACTTCGGGGACGATGACGGCGGCATGCTCTTTTTCGGCTTTGAAAAAGTCTCTGAAATCATCGATGGTCACGGAGAGGTGCTGGGAAAAGTCGGTGATGTTTGTGAGCTGCTCCTCGAAGAGCTCTTTGTCGTAGTTGTTCAGGAGAATCTTCGTCTGCAGCAGCGTCGCGGTCGAAGAGATGGCTGCAAGCGGCTGGCGCCATTGATGGGCGATCATGGCGAGCATCTCCCCCATCTGGGCAAAACGGCTCTGCTGGATTAGCTGCTGCTGCTGTTCGTGCATGAGTTTTTCATCCGCTTTGCGCTTGGATATATCGCGCAGTGCGACATGGATGGTCTCTTCGCTGTTGATGATAAGCCGTGTCATGACCACTTCCGCCGAAATGACGCTCTTGTCGAGACGCTGGCAACTCAGTTCAAGCATGACGCGCCCCTCGTCGCGGCAAGTCTTGGCGGCTTGGACAAACTGCTGGATAAAAGGATCGCTTTTCGCCTGCATCTGGCTGTTTTTTTCCTGCAGCAGGCTCTGCTTGTCCTGCGCACCGAAGAGGGTGAGGGCCGCTTCGTTGCAATCTTCGAATCGCTCTGCTTTGAGCAGGAAGATGGCATCGGCAGTCTTTTCGTAGATCGTTTCAAAGGCCTTCTTCTGCTGGAGTATGGTCTCTTGCTGCTCCTGCAGGGCGTCGGCCATGGTGTTGAAGGTCCGGGCGATGGCCGAGAACTCATCACTGCCGCGCATCTCGATGCGCGACGTGAGGTTGCCCTGTGAAAACACCTCTGCCGCTTTGATGATTTTGGCAAGACGGCGATTCATGTTGATGTAGAGGACGATGCCCAGAAGGATGATGACACTGAAGTACCAGGCGACTGTTGTAAGGCTGTTGAGACGCTCATTGCGTATAATCTCATCTTTGGCTTCAGTGAAGTCGTAGTGGGCGATCAGCTCTGCGTGGGCATGGGCAAAGGGGTTTCTGGCGCTTTTGAGGCTGTTCAGGGGGTAAAAGACATAAATCGCGTCCCTGTTTTCACTGAACTCTATGTGAGAGCGGTGGGTACCCATCTTATGCATTGAGATGAAATGGCCGCTTCCGGGAATGCTGGTGAGCGGCTGCTCCTCATAATCGATACGGCTTGAGTAGAGAATGGTGTCGTCGTTGTCGACCAGGGCGATATATTTCAGCAGGGGGTCGGTCGCGAGGCGGAAGATCTCATGGCGTACATCAGAGAGATGGCCTTTGCGGGTCAGGTCATTGACGGTGCCGTAGAGTTCGTTGAAGCGCTGCTGGATGCGTTCTTGCTGGCTCAGTTCAAACTGTTTTACACGCTCCGACACCTTGGTCTGCATCGTGATGACGGAGATAATGCTCAGCGCGACGAGCAGGGCGACAATAAAGGTCAGATGAAACGAGAAGCGCGTCAAGAGCTGCATGTCAGGGGAGGTATCCCGGATTTAAATGCGAAGCGAGGTCGACTTCGCCCTGCGCCTTGTTCAGCCTGTTCAGCACCTCGCTGAGTTTCTTGGAGGTCTTGATCAGCGGTGAACTGCCGGGCGAGAGCAGTCTGAGGTTCTCTTCGCGGGAAGGAAAGCGCATCAGCTTCTGCCCTTTAAGAAACTCATCCGGGGTGATCTTATGGCGGATGGCGGAGTACTCGGCTGCTTTGTCGGGCTTTTCGGCGGTGAACTTCAGTGCTTTGAACCACCCGTCGATCAGGACCTTTACGGCTTTGGGATACGTGCTGGCGTACTCTTTGTGTACGACCAGAACGTCGATGACTTCGTCGGGGATCTCGGTGGAGTCGAAAATCTGCTGTTTACCCTCATTGACCAGTTTGGTGCGTACCGGGTCGAAGGAGACAGCGGCATCGATGATGTTGTCGCCAAAAGCGTCAGGCTGTTCGGAAGCGAGCACGGAGACGACATGGATATCATCCAGACTCAGACCGTGTACTTCAAGCGCACGGCTGAGCACATAAGCGCCGACGGCCCCCGACTCGACGCCGACACGTTTTCCTTTTAGGTCACGCATCGACGTGATGCCAGGATTGGCCAGAATGACGTCGCCGCCGTGGGAGACGTCCATGATAAGGATGATCTCAACCGCTATGCCCATGTTGATGATCTGGAGCGCCTCATCGAGGGTAAAGGCTGCGGCCTCGAGGGCATTGTTCTCAAAAGCGTGCATGGCATCGGTGTTGGAGAGATAATCGACCAGCTGGATTTTGCTTCCCTGGTAGTAGCCGAGGCTGCGCGCCAGGAAAAGGGGCTCGTATCCCGGCCACAGGACACTTCCGACGCGCATCGTCTTTTGCGGGGTTGTACTGCAGCCGAAAAAGGCGATAGATAACAGTACGGCGATGATGAGGCGGATGAAAGTATGCATTGATCAACCTGCGGTCATAATAGATGCTTTCATTAAAACATAAATAATGTTTATGCAATATTAAAAAACGCTGATAGTTTTTTCGACGTGCCGTTCCCGTAAAATAGCAGGGGGGAACGTTAGAGCGCACCTGCGTGTTCGAGCTTGAGTACACCTTTTTTTATGCACTCGATAAGGTGCACAATATCGCTTTTATGCTGTGAAAAATGGATGCTGATACGCAGCCAGCCCGGTTTCTCTCCTTCGCCAAGACCGTTGTCTCCCAGTTGCAGGAGGTCATGTCCGTAGGGGCCGGCACACGAACAGCCTGCACGGGTCTGAACGCCGAATTCGCTTGAAAGACGGCCGCAGAGCGCATAGGGGTCGAGCCCTTTGATGTTAAACGAGACAATCCCGATGTTAGGGGCAGTGCGGTTGCCGTAGATGACCGCCCCCTCGATCTTCTCCAGCTCTTCGATGAAGAAGCCCATGAGCTTCTCTTTGCGTGACTTGATAAGCTCGAAGCCTATCTCGTTACGCAGCTGGTAGGCAAGAGAGGCGCGGATGAGCTGTAAGATCCCCGGGGTGCCGGCATCTTCTCTGCGCTCGACATTGTTGTCGTAGGTGTGCGTCGTTCGGCTGACATACTCCACCGTACCGCCGCCGGCGAAGGTCGGCGGCACGCTCTCGTCGATAAGGCTGCGGCGGATCACGAGAATTCCGCATGAGCCCGGACCGCCGAGCAGCTTATGCGGCGACATGAACATCGCATCATAGAGCTCGCAGGGGATGTTCAGATACGGAGACGATGCCGCCGCATCGAAACAGACCACCGCGTCATAGCGGCGCAGCAGCCGCGAGATCTCCTCGTAGGGTGTAATGATCCCGCTGACGTTTGACGCGATACAGAAGGCCCCGATGATCTCGCGCCCTTTATTGGCTGACAGGACAGAGGCCAGTTGTTCCAGATCGACCAGGCCGTCGTCGGTGAGGTCGATACGCACGGTCTCGCAGAGTGCTTCGCGGTAGCTTATCTCGTTTGAGTGGTGCTCATACGGCCCCACGATGACCAGCGGGCGTTTGTCCGGGTCGATGGTGATACCGTAGCGTTTAGTCGTCGCCGGGGGGATGTAAAGCCCCATGATCTCCTGAAAACGTTTGATGGCGCGTGTCGCCCCGCAGCCTGATGGCAAGACGGCAAACTCCCCGTCGAGTCCGAGCATATTGGCGAGGTTGATACGGGCCAGGTCATAATAGCTGCCCGTAAGCTCTGCCATTGAGGCCTCTTTCGAGTGGGTGTTGGCATAGGTGAGCAGTACCTCCTGGATGCGCTCTTCTATCAACTCGAACGCAAGCCCCGACGCCGTGTAGTCAAAATATTCGCGTTTATGCAGGCCGATGGTCTTGTCGTTGATGAAATCGATCTTATCGTGTTCATCCAGCGGTTCAAGCAGCGGTCTGAACAGTGCTCGTCTCATTAATCTTCTCCGTTATAAATGCTCTGAAGCTGATGAAGTTGCTTTGCAGGTACTCTTCGATCAGCTTTTCGATAGTTGATGCCGCCTCGTCGGGGGCTACTTTGATACCGCTTTTGATACCGAAACGGCTGGACGCACCTTCGAGGTGGCCGCCGAGGATCAGCTCAAAACCGTTGATACGCTCTTCACCGCGTTTGAACTTGGCGCCGCTGAAGCCGATGTCGACGATGTTCGGGTGGGCACAGCCGTTGGGGCAGCCGTTAAAGCTGATGCTCACCGGTTCGGTAAAATCGGGAAAACGCTTCTGCAGGTAATCGACCACACTGATGGCGAGCTCCTTCGTCTCGCTTACGGCGAACTTGCAGAAGTTGAGTCCCGTACACGCAAGCGTACGTGCCTTGAATGCCGAAGGGTTCGGACTGATACCGGCCTCTTCGAGTTTTAGACACGCCGTTTCGAGATAACGCGTAGCGACGTCGAGTATGACGATGTTCTGTGTCGTCGTCGCTTTGGCGCTTTTAGCCCCGTATGTCTTCATGATATCGCTCAGATTCAGCAGGCCCTGCGCGCCGAGACGCCCGCTGGTCACCGCACAGCCGATATAGTTTTTCCCCCGTTTTTTTCCTGCGTGTATGCCAAAGTGGCAGCGCGCTTTATAGGGTGTAAACGGCTGCAGTTCCGGCTGCAGCAGTAAAAAGCCGAGCTCTTCTTGCAGCAGCTGCGTAAACTTCTCCACACCCCATGCTTCGACGATGTGTCCCACGCGCGCTTTGGCACGGTTCTCACGGTTGCCATGCTCACGAAAGATCTTTGCCACGGCCCTGGCGACCGGGACGATCTGCTCTTCGCTTACGTAACCGATATGGCTGGCGATGCGGCGGTTACTGGCCGCTCCGCCGCCTACGGTAACGGCAAAAACGGTCTCCCCGTTGTCACGCAGCGTCGCGCTGAAGGCGAGGTCCTGTATCTCGTGGGAGATACAGTGCTTGTTGCAGCCGCAGACACCGATCTTGTACTTTCTCGGCAGGTTGGAAAACTCGCGGTTTCCGCGGAAAAGGTCGTTTATCTCGCGCACGACGGAGCGTATATCGGCGATCTCCTCTTCGGCATGGCCGCTGACGGGACAGCTGACGACGTTACGCGGACAGTCCCCGGCCGCCTGCTGTGTACTGAGCCCCACACTGCCGAGTTTGCTGAATATAGCCGGCAGGTCTTTGACGGTGATCCAGTGAAACTGCAGATCCTGCCGGGTAGTCAGGTGCGCATTGTCACGGGCATAATCATGGGCGATCTCACCCATGGCACGTGCCTGCCGGGCATTCATTTCGCCCCCTTCGAGTTTGACACGCAGCATAAAGTACTGGGTCTCGTCCTCATCGTCCTGGAGATTGCGGTTTTGCGTATATAACCCGTACCATTTGAAACGGTCGATATCTTCGGGATCGACCGCTTCGCCGCTGGCGGCGTAGCGATAGATGTCGTTTAGAACGTCCAGACCGTCTTTTTCGCATTTAATGCGTTCGACACGCTCTGCTTTTGTCTCTTTTACTGTCGCTTCAGGCATGATGAAATCCTCCTAAAAAATCGCTTTGCTTTCCCAGTGCGGGAAGTGTTTTCTTACCAGTGCGTTGAGCTCGATCTCAAATTCCGAGTATTCGTGCGATGAGTCGTAAGACGTTTCATCTGATTTCTCAACGATCATACCGGCACCGACGGTAGCGTTTGTATATCTGTCAATGATGATAAAACTGCCCGTATATCTGTTCATATAGTACGAATCAACGGCGATCTCCCTGTCTAAAGAGAGGGTACACTGTGCAATATCGTTCAGCTCCAGTGTGTCGGCCGCGATCTCCTCAAACGTATTGACATCTTTTTTGTACGCGATGGAGCGGAATGAACCGTTGATGACCGATGTCGCCCTTTTGATGATGTAGTTCTGGTTCAGCTGCATCGGCTTGTCATCCATCCATACCGTCATCACGCTGAACGTGTTCGATACTTCGGGAATAGAGTCGGTTTTAACGATCATATCGCCGCGGCTGATATCTATCTCATCTTCGAGCGTAAGCGTTGTGGCCATAGGTGCGAAAGCACACTCGATGCTCTCTACGCTTTCATCTTTGCCTTTGGGACGAAGATCTTTTATTTCGTTAGAGACGATCGATTTGACCCGGCTCGTCTTTCTCGAAGGCAGCACGGTGATCGCGTCACCGACGCTGATCGAACCGCTGGCGATCGTCCCGCAAAACCCTCTGAAGTTCAGGTGCGGCCGGCTGACATACTGCACCGGCAGTCTGAACGTCTCGTTCTGCGCTTTGGCGATGTCGACCGTATCGAGCAGCTCCATAAGGGGCTTGTCTGTATACCACGCAGACCTGGATGAGTTCACCACGATATTGTCGCCATCGAGTGCAGAGATGGGGATATAGTTGAACGTCACGTCTTCATGGTGCGGAAGATGGGCAATAATGCTCTCATAATCGCTCTTTATCTCTTCAAACCGCTCTTGCGAGAACTCCAGCAGGTCCATCTTGTTGATGGCCACGATGATGTTCTTGATCCCAAGCAGGGTGGCGATATAGGAGTGCCTTTTCGTCTGCGTCAGCACACCCGTGCGCGCATCGATCAAAATGATCGCCACATCCGCGGTGGAAGCACCCGTGGCCATGTTGCGAGTATACTGCTCATGGCCCGGCGTGTCCGCGATGATGAACTTTCTTCTCTCCGTAGAGAAGAAGCGGTAGGCGACGTCGATCGTAATGCCCTGTTCCCTCTCGGATGCAAGGCCGTCTACCAGCAGTGCAAGGTCGATCTTGTCGCCGGTGGTCCCGCTCTTCCTGGAGTCTTTCTCTATCGAGGCCAGCTGATCCTCGAAGATCATCTTGGAGTCGTAAAGAAGTCTGCCGATGAGCGTACTTTTACCGTCATCGACGCTGCCGCAGGTGATAAACCGCAGAATCTCTTTGTTCTCATGCTCATGCAGATACTGCTCAATGTCCTGAGCAATTAAATCGGATTGATGTGCCATTAAAAATATCCTTCCTGTTTTTTCTTCTCCATGGAAGCGTCACCGTCACTGTCGATGAGTCTTCCCTGTCGTTCGCTTGTCGTACACGTAAGCATCTCCTGAATGATCTCAGGAAGCGTCGTCGCCGCTGATTCGACGGCACCCGTAAGCGGATAACAACCCAGCGTACGGAAGCGTACAAGCTCCTCTTTTGCCGTTGCGCGCAGCTCTGCGGGCATTCTTTCGTCGTCTACGAGTATCTTCGTGCCCATATACTCGACGACCGGTCTCCGCTGGGAGAAGTAGAGCTCCGGAATAGGGATACTCTCCAGGTAGATGTACTGCCAGATATCCAGTTCCGTCCAGTTGCTCAGCGGAAAGACACGGATGCTTTCGCCTTTTTTATGTCTTCCGTTATAGATGTTCCACAGTTCGGGCCGCTGGTTTTTAGGGTCCCACCGGTGGTTCTCGTCGCGGAAGGAGTAGATGCGCTCTTTTGCGCGGGACTTCTCTTCATCGCGACGGGCTCCGCCGAATACCGCATCGAATTTTTCTATATCGAGCATCTGCTTGAGCCCTTCGGTCTTCATGACATCCGTATGCAGCGCGGAACCGTGTTCGAACGGCGAGATATTCATCTCTATGCCTTTGGGGTTGGAGTAGACGATCAGCTCCATCCCGACCTCTTTGGCGCGGCGGTCGCGAAACTCTATCATCTCCTTGAACTTCCACTTCGTATCTACATGCACCAGCGGCAGCGGCGGCGGTGCCGGATAAAACGCCTTTTGGAGTATGTGCAGCATCACCGAAGAGTCCTTGCCGACACTGTAGAGCATTGCCGGGTTTTCAAACTCTGCTACGACTTCGCGCATGATATGCATGGACTCTGCTTCAAGCTGTTTGAGGTGTGTCAATCGTTTATCATCTATCATGTTATGCTCCTTTTATGTGCAGTCCGCACTCTTTATGTTCGGGGTTCTCCCACCACCAGCGTCCTGCGCGGAGATCTTCGCCCTCTTTGACCGCACGTGTACACGGGGCGCATCCGATACTCGGGTAGCCTTCGTCGTGCAGTTTGCTGTAAGGCACGTTATGGACGGTGATGTAGTTCCATACATCCTCTTCGCTCCAGTCGCGCAGCGGGTTGAGTTTGATGATCTGATTGCCTTCGTCCCACTCTACGAGCTGCATGCTGCCGCGGGTGACGGCCTGTTCCGATCTGAGTCCGGTGATCCAGACACGCTTGCCTGAAAGCGCACGCTTAAGCGGTTCTATCTTACGTACGCTGCAACACGCTTTGCGGTTTTCGATGCTCTCGTAAAAGCCGTTGATCCCCTGTGCTTTGTAGAGTGCTTCTACGGCATTGTTGTCAGGGAAATAGACATCGACCTTGATACCGTATTTCAGGTTGGTACGCTCCATCACGTCGTAGGTCTCGTAGGGGAGACGGCCAGTATCGAGTGTAAATATCTTCGCTTCCTTATCCAGTGCGAGAAGATGGTCTGTGAGTACCTGGTCTTCTGCTCCGAAACTCGATGAGAAGACGATCTCCTCTTTATACGCTTCCATGAAGTACGCGAGCACTTCTTCTATGGAGGCGTTTTCAAATTTTGCATTAAACTCTTCTACAATCTCTTTCATTCTCTTTCCTAAATCTGATAGTCGTTTTTCGTCGGTACGACGAGTCCGAAGCGTATGCGGCTCCAGGCGCGCTCATGGAAATAGTAGAGCACCATCTTCGTCACCAGCTCGATCGTCCCGATGGTCGCGGCCATGCCGAGACTTCCGGTGACGACCCAGGAGATGACGATGGTGTCCAGTGTCCCCAGTGCACGCCATGAGATCGTCTTGACGACACTTCGGGAAGCTTTTTCGTGCATCCGTTTTCCTTATGTGATATATTTGTGATATACATATGTATCCAGAGCGGAATACTCAGGATATGGGGCCAAAAAAAAGGCCGTTTCGGCCGAAGCCGTTTTACTCCTGGGTATAGAGCTCTGTACTGATATAGCGCTCGCCGGTGTCGCAGAGGACGGTGACGATGACTTTACCTCTGTTCTGCGGACGTGCTGCAACCTGCGCTGCGGCATGGATGTTCGAACCCGATGAGATGCCTACCAGCAAGCCTTCATTCTTTGCGATCTCGCGTGATGCAAGCATCGCATCGTCGTTGCTCACCTGGACGATCTCGTCATAGACGTCGGTATCGAGCACTTTCGGTACGAAGCCTGCTCCAATGCCCTGGATCTTGTGCGGTCCCGGTTTTCCTCCGGAGAGTACAGGCGAAGCCGACGGTTCGACCGCGACGATCTGTATGTCCGGATTATATTTTTTAAGTACCTGACCTACACCGGTGATGGTACCGCCGGTGCCGATGGCCGCGACAAAGATATCGATCTTTCCGGCGGTATCGCGCCAGATCTCTTCGGCGGTCGTAGCCGCGTGAATGGCAGGGTTCGCCGGGTTGTCAAACTGCTGAAGAAGCACCGCATCGGGTGTAGACTCTGCAAGCTCTTTGGCTCTTTCCACGGCACCGCCCATGCCTTTTGCCGCAGGGGTAAGTACCAGTTCAGCGCCCAGTGCACTGAGCAGTTTGCGGCGTTCAAGGCTCATCGATTCGGGCATGGTCAGGGTGAGTCTGAGGCCCAGTCCCGCCGCGACCATCGCCAGCGCGATCCCGGTGTTGCCGCTGGTCGGTTCGATGATGATGTTCTCTTTGCTCAGAACACCGCGTTCGAGTGCATCGTTGATCATATTGAAGCCGATGCGGTCTTTGACCGAACTGGTCGGGTTTAAAAACTCGCATTTTCCAAGGAGTGTGGTACCCGTTGCTTGAGAAACACCGTTTAGCTGTACCAGCGGTGTGTTGCCGATGAGTTCCGTTACGTTTGATGCGAATGTCATTACTACTCCTTGAGACTTACAATATTGAGGTTGATGCGGTTCAGTACCGAGTAGAACCAGCACCCCACACAAAAGTTCAGTGCCGCTTCGAAAAAGGCACACACGGCCAGCACGGCGACAAGATAGAGTGCCGTTGTCTCAAACCCGCCGGCATAGAGCACGTAGGAGACGACAGAGAAGGCGAGACCGATACGCGCCGCGAAGAGTTTTGGTGCGGCGTCCGCTTTGGCCGGCGCGATCTTGCACATCTCAACCACGCCTTTGCTGATGCGGTTGATCGGGCTTAGCTTAGGCAGTGCTGCAATGCGCACCGCGAAGTCATACGCCAGAAAAAGCATCACCGCATTCCAGCCTGTGATCAGAAAGAGCACGCTGAGTGCTGTGATGACAGTGGCCTGAATGCGAACCTGGTTTTCATCGATGGTCTGAAAACTGATAGGGCAAGCTTGTGACATGGTTGAATCCTTTTTTTGAAATGTTGAGAGGAGTTTACAGGGTGACACGCTGTAAAGTCAAGTAAACATACTTAAATAGTCAGGAATATAAAAATGCCTTAAATAGGGGCTTGTTGATATTCCTGAATATTTTTGTCAGGTATTCTTTAGCAGATTACTATGGTATTGAGATGTTTTTGTGATAGATGGGTTTTAAATTCATATGGCGAGGTTTCACGTTACATATTTGAAGGAGTACACCAAGTATACAGATGGCTCACTCATGCCGCAACGCCTCGATCGGATCAAGGTTGGCCGCTTTGCGCGCCGGGAAAAACCCGAAGATCAATCCGACGCCGGTAGAAAACGCAAAGGCAATAGCGATGATGGAGGTGTTGAAGACAAAGGGGATCTCCAGCAGGGTGACACCGGCATAAGCCGCGCCGAGCCCCAGAGCTATACCGATGATGCCGCCCATAGTCGCAAGTACCGCGGCCTCGACAAGGAACTGCAGCAGTACGTCGCGCTGCAGCGCCCCGATGGCGAGGCGGATGCCGATCTCCCTGGTGCGTTCGGTCACCGAGACGAGCATGATGTTCATGATGCCGATACCGCCGACAAGCAGGCTGATGGCGGCGACGGTACCGAGCAGGATGGTGAGTATGCCCGTGGTCTGCGAAAGGGTCTGGATGATATCTTTCATGTCCTGAACGAAGAAGTCGTCCTCTTCGCCTTTTTTGATGTGGCGCCGTTCGCGCATGAGTGCCTCTATCTCTTTCCTGACGCTCTCGGTCGAGACGTTGTCGCGTACCGAGATAAGGAAGGTGGCGATGTCATGGTTGCCGCTGATACGGCGTTGGAACATCTTGAGCGGCACCAGTATGAGGTCGTCCTGGTCCATCCCCAGCGTCGAGGCGCCGCGGTCTTCGAGTACGCCGATGACATCGCAGGCGATGTTGGTGAGGCGGATACGTTCGCCCACGGCATGGCCGCTGCCAAACAGCTCTGTCTTGACCGTTTCGCCGATGATGCAGACGGATTTGCCCGCTTTGAGGTCGGCTTCGGTGAACATGCCTCCCTGAGAAAAGCCCCAGTCGCGAACAGTAAAGTAATCGTTGTCGGTGCCGTTGACAGTGGTGGCGTAGCTTTCATTGCCGTAGATGGCGACGCGTCCCTGTGTTGTGATGGGAGTGACGGCGCGCAGGTTGGGGACTTCGCGCTTGATCGCTTCGAGGTCTTTGGCATCGAAGAAGGTGACGGCGGCGCCTATCTGGTGGTGGGTACGCTCCTGCCCGGGTGTCATGATGAGCATGTTGGAGCCGAGTTTGGAGATGGTCTTGGTGATGTAGGCGGTGGTGCCGTCGCCGAGGATCACCATGGCGATGACCGCCGCGACGCCGATGACGATGCCCAGTACCGTCAGGAACGAGCGCATGACGTTGCGTCGGATGGCACGCAGGGCGAGGGTGAGGGCATTGAAAAACATCAGGTTTCCTCCCCGTTGGCGACTCTGCCGTCGACAAACCGGATGATGCGGTCGGCGTATTCGGCCATATCGTGCTCATGGGTCACCATGACGATGGTGATGCCGAGTTCTTTGTTGAACTGCTGCAGCACGTTCATGATCTCGTGGCTGCGTGCGGTATCGAGGTTGCCGGTGGGCTCATCCGCAAGGAGAACAAGGGGTTCGGTGACGATGGCACGGGCAATGGCAACGCGCTGCTGCTGGCCGCCTGAGAGCTCACCGGGGGTGTGGTCTTCAACACGTTCCAGTCCGACACTGCGCAACGCTTCCATGGCCTTTGCATGGCGCGTGGAAGCATTGAGTCCGCGGTAGATGAGCGGCAGTTCGACATTTTCGAGTGCCGAGGTGCGGTTGAGGAGGTTAAAGCCCTGAAAAACGAAGCCAAGGTAGTGGCGGCGCAGCAGGGAGAGCTGCCGTTTGCTCAGGGTACCGACTTCGATACCGTTAAAAAAGTAGTGGCCGTCGCTGGGGGTATCAAGGCAGCCGATGATGTTCATCGCCGTCGATTTTCCGGAGCCGCTGGGGCCCATGACAGCAACGAACTCACCCGCGTTTATGGTGAGGTCGACGCCCTGCAGCGCATACGCCGCCGCCTCGCCTTCGCCGTAGACCTTGCTGACGTTTTTCAGTGCGATCAGCGGGGGATGTGCATCAGCCATATGCCTGCCTATTTCGCTTTCGTCTTCTCGGCGGTGATAACATTATGTCCGGGCATCAGTTCGGCCGCTTCGACAGCGCTGTTCACACCGTCTGTCCCAAGGTTGTAGACCTTTGTCTTAATAGTTTTGTTATCGATGAGGACCCATACATACTCCGTATCGTCGCGCTCTTCTTCCCCTTCAGTCGAAGGGCGGTAGCGCAGCGCGGCATTGGGTACGAGGAGGGCGTTTGTAACCTCTTTGACCGTGATCTCTGCCGTGGCGGTCATGCCCGGGCGGAGCAGTTCGTCCCTGTTGTCGACTTTAAGGGTGCTCTCATAGGTGACGACGCCGTCAACGATCTGGGAGTTGAGCTTGACTTTGTCGATGGCAGCCTTGAACGTGCGATCAGGATAGGCATCGACACTGAAAGAGGCAGGCTGTCCCTCTTTGACACTGCCGATATCGGCTTCGTCGACGCTGACGACAAGGTCCATCTGCGAGAGGTTTTCGGCGATGCTGAAGAGCACGGGGGTCTGAAGCGCTGCAGCGACGGTCTGGCCGGGTTCGATGTTGCGAACGAGTATGATACCGTCGATAGGGGATACGATGGCGCTTTTGCTCAGGTCGTCATCGTCGGCGCTGAGGGCGGAGCGTGCCTGCTTGACCTTGGCTTTGGCGCTGTCGCGGCGTGCATGGGCACGCTCATACGCTGTCTGAAGCGCATCCATCTCTTTGTCTGAAGGGAGCTTTCCGTCGCTGGAAGCGCGCATCTTCTTGGCACGGTTGAGTTCGTTCAGCGCATCGGCAAGTGCGATGTCGCTCTCATGGAGTCCCGCCATGGCCGACTCGAGTGCGGCGTTGGAACTTGCGACTTTAGAACGCAGTTTGGTACGATCCAAAACGGCAAGCAGGTCCCCCTTTTTAACAGCGTCGTTGTCGTCTACATAGACGTTCTTGACCGTTCCGGAGAGTTCGGTACCGACATTGACGGTGTTTGTCGGTTTGAGGTTGCCTGTAGCCGAGACGGTAATGTTCAAAGCACCGACGGCAACGGCTTTGGTCTCATACTCCAGCTGACTGTTTTTCGAAGCGTATTGGATGTAGGCGATAAGGGCAAGGTTGATGACGACTACCACGGCGAGTATATAGAGCCAGCGAATCAGTGAGGACTTCTCTTTTGTCCGGTTCAGTTCAAGGGTCTGGGCGATCTCTTCGGTACGGTTGTCGGGTGTTGGCATGGTGTCTGTGCCTTGTGTATGAAGTGTCCTTATTGTAGCTTATTTTCGGTTAGGCACGCAACTAGAGGGAGCGGGCAGCTGTTAGGTGCGGGTATTCGCATCGGGTTCGCCCAGGAAGAAGCCCTGGGAGCGGTCAATGTTGAGCATTTTGACTTTTTCATACACCGCATCGTTGTGGACAAACTCTGCGACGGTCTTGATATTGAGTTTTCGTGCAAAATCGACGATGGTTTCGACGACGATCTGCGCATCGTTGTCTTCATGGATATTCTTGATGAGCGTACCGTCTATTTTGATAAAGTCGACTTTGAGCTGCAGCAGGTGTTCGAAGTTCGAATACCCCGAACCGAAATCGTCAATGGCGACCTTACAGCCGATCTTCTTCATCTCGTCTATAAAGCGGGCGATGTCATCGTAGTTCTCTATACCTTCGGATTCAAGGATCTCGAAAATGATCTTGTCGGCAACATCGTAAGCGGCTACCTGCTGCTTGATAAAGGCTACGGTTTCTCTGTTAAGCATGTCTTCGACGGAAAGGTTGATGGAGAAACGGCAGTCTATATGTTGAAAATGGCGGCAGCTTTTCTCGACGATGATCCTTGTCAGCTGGGTGTAGAGGCGGCTCTTTTTGGCAATGTCCAGAAAGAAGAACGGGCTGATGAACTTGCCGTTGCTGTCAACCATGCGCATAAGACATTCGTAACCGGCCACTTCATGCAGGACATTGTCGAATATCGGTTGAAAAAACGGGACGATACCGTCGTTGTCGATAGCGTATTTCAGTTTTTGGACCCAGTTCATGTTGGCTTTGTACTGCTCTTCAACATTGAGTTTCTCATCGTAGATGATAAAGTGTTCACGCTGTACGCGCGCGGATTTAAGTGCGATGTCTGCCTTCTCCAGCGCAGAATCCATGTTAAGTGTCGCTCCGATGGTGACCAGCAGGCCGATCTCGTTGTTCTCATGATAGAAGGACATGATCTCGATGGCTGCGAGCAGTCTCTGTATAAATGAGCGAATCTCTTCTTCACTGTTCGCTTCTGTAAAGAGCAGGGCGAATTCGTCACCGGAGAGTTTATAGAGCCGTATGTGCGGTTGCAGCGTCAGGAACTTTTGCAGGTGCTCCGCGAACTCGACAAGAATGGTATCGCCTGCGAGGTGCCCAAAGAGATCGTTGATCTCTTTAAAGTCGTCGATATTGATAAGCAGCAGCGCCTTGTAGCCGACAGTCTCGATGTTTTCGATGAGCCTGATACGGTTTGGCAGGCCTGTCAGCGCATCGATGTAGAGCTGGCGGCGGAGCTGGGCTGTTTTTTTGCTCACCTCCTCTTCGAGAAGATGTTTGATGTCTTTTTGCACTTTGGCATATTTTGAGATGCGCGCCTGCATCTCGTTGAGTGCTTTGGCAATGCGTCCGATCTCGTTTCTTTGCTCGGAGAAGGGGACCATGGTCTCGGTGTCGGGTCGGTATTGCCGCAGGGTCCGGGCAATGGTCTTCAGCGGGAAAAGCAGTTTTTTGATATAAAAACTGAAGAGGATGAAGATGACAGCAAGTCCCAGCAGCAGGTAGACGGTAAGTGTCGTGTATTGATTGGTCAGCTCTTTATAGTGTTTGCTGGAGTAGATCAGCTCCAGGTCGGCGAGTTTGCGTTGTGCGTTGGGCTGCATGATCGTTTTGGAGATACGGAACCAGTCCTCGCTGTCGTCGGTAAAGTTTTTGGATGCGAGTTCATAGATAATGGAACCGTCTTTGGTTATTTCTACCGCAAGTATGTTCGGGTTCTCAATAAGCTGGCGGGCGATCTGGTCAATTTTTTGATCGAGGCCAAGGTACATGTCCATCGCGATCAGCGGTTCGATGGTGTTGGCGATGATAGTGGCTTTTTCGAGTTCGATGTTGTAGAACGCTTCGCGGTTGATCTTCTCAAGCACGGCGAACAGGATGACAAGTATGGTGAGTGATATTACTGCAATGGACAGTGATATTTTAGTGGAGAGTGACCGGGAGGCCATGATGTTAATCATTGGTAAACCTGACAATTTGATAAAGTGAATCTACAAAATCCACCTGATAGTTCTGCAGCATGTTTTTGTTGAGGTAGAGAATGGTGAACTTTTCGACCATCAGTGAAAGCAGAAGGCCGTTCTCAAGGTTGGCGATGTCGTAGCTGAAGGTCACGATCCCTTTTGATATGGCTATATTTGCGAGCGATTTTAAATGCTCTTGGGAGTTGAGCGCGTAGATAGCCGTCGCCTGCAGATCATCCGAGATATCTTTATACTTTACAAGCTTGACCTCAAAGGTGTACTGCTCAAGTTTGTGATCAAACTGCTGCTGGATCTGCCGTCGGACATTAAGCGCCGTATCATGATCGCTCTGTTCATAGACGATAAGATAGACGATCTTTCCATCGACGAGTTTTTCGCCCAGTTTTTTATCCAGCAGCAGGATCTTTGGAAAAATCGCACTCTGCGCTTTGAGCAGCAGCTCGTTGTAGCTGTAACCGTAAGCGATATTGGTAAGCAGAAGCGTAATAAAAATAAAAATTTTCATTAAAACTCCTTTACCAGGGTGAACATGAAGTTCCTGCCCTCTTGGCGGTAGTCTTCGCTGTAGGAGTTGGGTACCGAAGGATAACGGATATCGGCATCAAAGATGTTCTTTGCGCTAAGCATCACTGTATAGCCATTGTCCGGTCCGTCGTAGCGGACGGTGGCATCGACGCAGGTGTATGCTTCGACATCATCACGGGTGTCACCTGTTGCACGCTGTTTTGAACCAACATATTTGACAATAGCACTTGCTGAGAAAGCGTTGCTTACATCATATGTGTAGTAACCTTTGGCCATATGCTGTGCGACATTGGCAAGAGGATCACTGTTGCTGTCAAAGCCCTTTACAAACGAGTAGTTAAGATAGAAGCGGTCGTATGATGTGAGGTTGCCGTTATACTCTAACTCCGTTCCGTAGATATCGGTATCGATGTTGTTGGCGTATTCAGGTTCGGCTGTCGAGTTGGAGATCTGATCCTGGTTCTGCAGGTAGAAGAGGTTTGCCTGCAGGTAACTATTTGCAGAGAACTTTCGTATATAGGCAAGTTCAGTCGCATCGACACGCTCGGGCGCAAGGTCGGGGTTGCCGACGCGTGCGCGGTTGTTTTTCGTATACATCTCCTGCCACGATGCGTTGCGGTGTGAACGGCTGTAGATCGCTTTGAAAATATTGTGTGCGTCCGGCTGGTAGACCATAGAGAGCCGGGGATCGAACTGCATTGTGGTCTGTGTGTTTTTTTCGATATTGACGCCGTACATAAAACTCAGTGTACTGTTGAAGGTATATTCATCTTGTAGAGCGAAGATGTAGATCTCTCTGCGTGCGTCTTCATCAAAGAACGTGTTGTTCTCATCGTTACTGAAGTCGATTAATCCGGTGCCGGTCTCGCGGTTTGTAGTGATCGTTTTTACGTTATAGGTCTCTTCTCTTAAAATACGGTATCCCAGGGTGAGCCTGTGGCTGTCATAACCGTCATAATTGATAAAAGTCGAGTGATAAAGGGTGCGTTGTTCTGCTTTATGGATACCGTAAAAACCGTTGGGATAGGGAACAGGGTAGGTAAGGTCAGGGCTTAGAAGAATGGTTCCTTCAGGCAGCAGCATTGATTTACTGTCAAATGCATCGTGTTTAATGCCCGCTTTAAGTGCGATAGTGTAGTTGTTTATGGATCTCTTATACCCAAGTTCAACAAGGTAGTTAGGGAGTTTAACGCGGTCTTCATCACGCGGCAGCGCATAATTTATACCGTATGCACTTCCCTGCGTATGGTCAAGAAAACGCCCTTTGAGCGAGAAGTTACTGTAGTTTAACTGCATACCCAAAGCGTAGTCGTTCATCCAGACGGGAGCATCGCCCGTTTTTGACAAGGGCGCATTGATCGCGCCGACTATATTTTGTGAAAGTCCATCCGGTCCGGCATAGAGTGCTTTGTCATCACGTTGATAATAGAAGTCTGTGAAAAGGGTAAACATATCGGTTTGGTAGGTTTTGACAAAACCGCCCATTCTATATTGGTAGGAGCCTCCTTTAAAGAGCACCTTGTCCGCTGATTCGAATCCTCTAAAGTTCTCTGCATAGGTAATGATGTTTATGGACCCGGCATAGGCATTGACGCCATCAGTCTTACTCCCGGGACCGCGAATGACTTCGATACGTTTAATATTTTCGATCGGCATGCTTAAAAATTCCGAGTAGCCATCGATAAAGACGTTGTTCAGGAGAGTCCCGTCGATAAACAGCTTTGACTGCCCGTAGGCAAGCGGATTGGAACCACGGAAGATAGGTGTTTGATAATTACTGTTGTCCGTGGCCATGTCGACACCTGGGAGTAGCAGCAGAGCCTCTTTCAGGTTGGCAATACCGATTTTTTCCAGCTCCTTACCTTGAAATACGGAGATGATGTAGGGTTGGTAGCTCTCATTCTCTTTAGTGATGGTCGCAACGTTACTAAAACGGTCCATATCCTTCGAGATACTTGAAAGTATGTCCGTTTCTTTAGCTAAAGTATAGGTAACAAGAGTGGACAACAACAGAGGTAGAAGCGGTATTAAACTGATCTTTCCAAGGTGCATTGATTCCCCTAAAATAGTTTTACATCCCTTTTATGCTAAATCTTGATATATTTGGTTATTTATTGATGTTTAGCTTAAAAATTTCATGTAAATAATTCATTCAGTATAGCGTGAGTTCGTAGATAAAAGAAGCGTCCGAAGACGTTGTTCTTTAGATTATGAGTGTAGGTGATTTTTTTGTGATTTATGTTCTGCTGTCAGTTCTGGATTACACTCTTCAAGCTCTTTGACGGACATGACACTTGGGTGCCTGTTGCCTCCGTAATAGAACTTGGCATTGCCAATACTTCTATAGGGAATTTTATAGATATTGAGCAGTTTTAAAAACTGTTTTTCCAGGGCTCCGTAACAGTAATCGATCTTGTACTCCTTAAGTTTCGGATAGACCAGGTACTTGGTGAAACCGGTAAAAAAAAGTTTGGTCTGTTTTATACTGCGGTGGGAACTGTCGACAAATATCCGTGAGAGTTCGGCCATCCTTTTATCTTTAAAAACGTATTTTTCATGATCGTACTCCAGATAGTTTGCGGTGGGATAACCGATGGGTGAATGGTGTATGAGCCGGATGCAGGCACAGACTTCGTCATGTTCATCAAAAATGGCAAAGTGATCGGCATAGTCGTCATATTGGTCAGACTCTTGTTGATCGGGGTAGTTTGATCTGTCTAGAATGTTTGACTCTTCACACCATACCTTGTAGCGAAAGCGATAGACTTTATTAAGTGTTGTTTGATCTGTTACATGAAGAAATTTGAAGGACAATGGTGAGCCTTGATGTGAGATTAAGATAGTACTGCGGTAGCTAATCTTATTGTATTTATCAACTCATATAAATTTGTGACGCGAATTCAAGCTGGTATGAGATTTTTTTGAGATGAGTATGTTAGCTGTGGTAAACTTCGCTCATGAAAACCGTACAGGCGCACACCACCGAAACACTCGAGGTGAAACAATCGAAGTTTATTGCCCATCTTTTTCCCTATGAACGTTTTGACGAGATCCTGGC
>JBFEWT010000045.1:0-15381 GCA_041546225.1 Sulfurimonadaceae bacterium | reverse complement strand
CCATGAAAACGATACGGATCTCTTTGGTAAAATCACTCTCAAGCATCGGAGTTATCACGACCTGCTTGTCGTTATAGATGATATCGTCGAAAAATGCGGCTGTTGTCATATATTCCCTTTTTAAAAAGAGTAATCATACGACAATACCTTCAATGAGGGGTTGATATGCGTCAATGCAAGGGAAAGCCCTGGCATTGTTTATGAGATACGGAAGTGTCCGATATTGTATCGGTTTGGCAGCGGAGCGCTGTACCAGATATAATTGCCGCTGTTTGAAACGATCTGCCTGAATGCCAGCTCCTGCGTCGGGTACCGGAACTTGAAGCCCGATGCCAAAAGACGTTCCGGACAGACTTCTTTCGAGTCCAGCAGTACCGTCGCACCTTCTCCGAAAAGCAATTTCACGGCAAAGGCAGGCACACCAAAAAAGGCCGGACGGTTCAGTACTTTGGCCAGCGTCTGTGTCTGCTCGCGGTTGGTGACGATCTCGGGTGCGGTAAAGTTGAATGCTCCGCTGAGTTCTTCATGTTCAATAAGATGCTCACAGGCAGAGACAAGATCATCACGGTGTATCCACGAGACCTTCTGTGTACCGCTGCCGATCATACCGCCCAGTCCGAGCTTGAACGGCAGCAGCATCTTGCTCATAGCCCCGCCGTCTTTGCCGTAGATTACGCCAAAGCGCATCGTACAGACACGTACGCCATAGTTTTCGGCTTTTCTCGCCTCCATCTCCCACTCCACGCAAAGCGTACCGAGAAAGTCCGCCGACAGGTTCTGCGAAGTACCCGTATGGCAATGATCCGAATCATAGATGCCTACGGCAGATGCCGAGAGCAGTGTCTTCGGCGGGTTTTTACACTGAGAGATCGCTTCGACGAGTCTGCGCGTCGTTAAAACACGGCTGCGATAGAGTTCTGCTTTATAGCTGTCGCTCCAGCGCGCAAGAATATTGGCGCCGCTGAGATTGATGACGACATCACTGCCGTCTATTGCCCGTACAATATCTTTTACAGCAGAATCATCTCGAAGTCTTATACCCTGTACACTCTGCCCGGCTGCAGTGAAATGCTTGTTGAGTGCTTTCCCGACATATCCGTTCATTCCGCTAATCATAATCTTCATAACCCACTCCTCTCATCAGTTGAATGTGCTATCTTAACAGAGAGAAAGTAGAGTCTCAATATATAAAACATAGTAATAAGATGTTTTAATCGGGATCCTCGTTAAAACTGTTTTTTTACCTCCGCTTCGTTTGCAGAGCGATGGAACGGCCAGTTTGAAGATTAATATGGATCTTTTATATTATTTCATTAGTGTGATATATCACCGCTGTCAAAAAGCCCTTATGCAGGTATAGACCTGCCGAAGCATGTGCAATCTTTGCAAAACTATGATCAGAACAGCAGACGGTATACTGAAATTTTGAACACGAAA
The DNA here is from genome assembly GCA_041546225.1 of Sulfurimonadaceae bacterium. Lineage (GTDB taxonomy): Bacteria > Campylobacterota > Campylobacteria > Campylobacterales > Sulfurimonadaceae > JBFEWT01. Next base: position 13,944 of record JBFEWT010000045.1, on the reverse strand, counting down.
AAGAGTAAAATCTTAAAAAAAACTATTGAAAAAAGGAGTGTTGGAAAAGAGCCGGAATAGACACATGCGCAAGCGCATGGTCTCACCGGATAAAGCAGCTTAGATGTCGCGTTCGATGACTTTTTTGAACTGGCCGAAATAGATCTCGTCCATCGTGTCAAGGCTCATGCTGACATCGTTGAGTTTAAACATATCGCCGCCGACCGTACCGATCTTCTGGCAGCTTAGCTCACCGACCATCGCTTCAAAGGCCGCCGCGTTTTCAGGAGCGACTTCGATGACGGCGCGGCTGAAGCTCTCTGCGAAGATATCACGCGCATCTGTCACGTCCATGACCGCATCGACGCCGAGGCCGCTGGTACATGCCATCTTGGCCAGTGCGATAGCCGCACCGCCGGCGCTCAGGTCTTTTGCCGAGGAGAGAAGACCTTTTTTGTTCGCCTCGATGACCAGTTCCCACAGCGCAAGCTCTTTCTTGTAGTCAATAGCCGGAAGGTCTCCCGCGACCATGCCGCAGATCTCTTTCATATAGAGTGAGCCGCCGAACTCGTGCGCGGTGTCGCCGATGACGTAGAGCAGGTTGCCCGCTTTTTGGAAAGTCGAAAGCAGTACGTTGTTCTCGTCGTCGTTTACACCGACCGTAGCGATGGCAGGCGTCGGGAAGACGGACTTGCCGTTGGTCTCGTTGTAAAGCGATACGTTACCGCCGATGACCGGCGTCGTCAGCTCGGCACATGCCTCTTTAATACCCGCACAGCCTTCTGCGAACTGCCACATCACTTCCGGGTTCTCAGGGTTGCCGTAGTTGAGACAGTCGGTGATCGCCAACGGACGCGCACCGCTCATCGCGACATTACGTCCCGACTCGATGACTGCAGCCGCCGCACCGCCTTTAGGGTCGATGTAGCAGTAGCGAACGTTACAGTCCGAACTCATCGCAAGCGCTTTTTTGTTCTCTTTGACGCGGATGACCGATGCGTCAAGCTGTCCGCCTTTTTTGATCGTGTTGGTCTGTACCATCGAGTCGTACTGCTCGTAGATCCACGCTTTGTCGACGACTTCCATCGCAGCGATCATCTTCTCGAACGCCTCCTGGTTGGTGACAGTGGCGAAGTCATCAATCGTCACACCCGCGGTCTCGTCGAGGTATGCCGGACGTGCCGTCGGACGGTCAAGGATAGGCGCCTCTTCGGAGACCGGGTCAACAGGCACCTCGGCACACTTCTCGCCGTGCCAGAAGAGTTCCATATTGCCCGTGTCGGTTACTTCGCCGATAACGGCAGCATCAAGTTCCCACTTCTCGAAGATATCGATGATCGCCTGTTCGCACCCTTTCTTCGCACAGATAAGCATACGCTCCTGTGACTCGGAAAGCATGAACTCGTACGGCATCATCCCCTCTTCGCGTGCTGGCACTTTGTCGAGGTGCATGATCATGCCCGAGCCGGAGCGTCCCGCCATCTCGAACGAGCTTGACGTAAGGCCCGCCGCACCCATATCCTGGATACCGACGACATAGTCTGTCTTGAAGAGTTCAAGACACGCCTCAAGCAGCAGTTTTTCAGTGAACGGGTCTCCCACCTGTACCGTCGGACGCAGTGACTTTGACTCTTCGGTAAACGAGTCTGAACTCATGACCGCACCGCCAAGACCGTCACGGCCTGTTTTTGAACCGACGTACATTACCGGGTTGCCGATACCTTCCGCTTTTCCGTAGAAGATCTCGTCAGACTTTGCGATACCGAGGTTGAACGCGTTGACAAGGATGTTGCCGTTGTAGCACTCATCGAAGCTCACTTCGCCGCCGATAGTCGGGACACCCATACAGTTGCCGTAACCGCCGATACCCTCGACAACGCCGCGGACAAGGTAGCGCTGGTGAGAGCTGACGTCATTGTCACTGAGCACGTCACCGAAACGCAGTGCATTGAGGCTTGCTACCGGACGCGCACCCATGGTAAAGACGTCACGCATGATACCGCCGACGCCCGTTGCCGCACCCTGGTACGGTTCGATGAATGACGGGTGGTTGTGGCTCTCCATCTTAAAGACCGCCGCATAGCCGTCACCGATGTCGATAACACCCGCGTTCTCGCCCGGCCCCTGAATGACCCATGGTGCTTTCGTCGGGAAACCGTTCAGGTATTTCTTGCTCGACTTGTAACTACAGTGTTCGCTCCACATAGCTGAAAAGATGCCGATCTCGACAAGGTTCGGCTCACGTTTCAAAATGTTTTTGATGTGATCGTATTCATCCAAAGAGAGCTTGTGTTGTTTTAGTACTTCTTCGATGTTTTCAATGGCGTTGCTCACTGCAGTTCCTTATGCATTTTGATCCGTTGAGCACGGATCATTAAAAATAGTAGCGCGATTATAGCAAAGCGAAGGATAATCTTACTTGAAGCCGAAATCTTCTTCGCTGCGAATATGTTTTTTAAGTGTGTAAACGGGGATGTACTCTATCGCAACGACTTCGTACATTTTTTTCCCCGAAGGGAGTGTGATGCTAAACTCATCCTCTTCCTCTTTCCCCAGCATAGCTCGTGCAAGCGGTGCGTGAACGGAGATAAGGCCGTTTTCAGGCTCACTCTCGAGGACGCCGCAGATGGTGTAAGTCGACTCTTCATCGCTGTGAAGATCACAGAGTGTGACGGTCGAGCCGAAGTTCACCCTGTTATGTTCAAGGGTCGAAGGGTCTATTATCTGTGCTTTTTCGATAACGCTGTTGAGATAAAAGAGCCGTTTGTCGATGTGGCGAAGCTTCTCTTTTGCCGCATGATACTCGGCGTTCTCGCTTCTGTCACCCAACTCGGCAGCGGTCTGCTTCTCTTTGTTGACACGGGGTTTTTCCACATCTTTGAGAAACTTGAACTCGGCGAGGAGGAGGTCATAGCCTTGGGGTGTCATCGGTTCTGTTTTCATAAACAGCTCCGATTCTCTGTTTTAGGCATGTCACTCGCGATCTTCGTGCCCCCGGCACAAAGCATCCTGCGAGTAATGATCGGTTCTGTTTTCATAAACAGCTCCGATTCTCTGTTTTAGGCATGTCACTCGCAATCTTCGTGCCACCGGCACAAAGCATCCTGCGAGCAGTGATGGGCTCGGGTTTCACTATTTGGCGAAACCGGTAATATAATAGGTCTCTTTTCCATCGACCTTCTGAAGTGCGACCTTATATTTTTTTGCAAAGTGATCGACTTTCTCTTTTGCTTCTTCTGCACGTTCGGGACTCGGCGCCTCGATCTTGATCTTAAAATAGTCACTGCTGTTTGACATCGCGACATAAGAGTCGTCGACTTTCAGTACATCATGAAGATCCAGAATATGTTTTTGGATTTTATCTATACCGTTCGTGTTGGCGACAATACGTGCACACTGCTCGGCGAGCGCTTCATTCGGTGCATAACCGAGACGTGTCAGAATAGCATCAGTTTCCATCGTTTTCCTTCGTTATAAAATTGGTCGATTATTTTACCATAGATATAAATTACTCCCCCCTATAAAAACTATTCTGCCTCATACTTTTCAGTACCGCTTTACAAATGTTCAACTATAATTTTATAAACACCAGTCATAAGGCAGTCCGACAATGCAAAATGTTGTATTAGAAACGATCAAGCAGCTTCCGCCCTTACCGGCTTCTATTGTAAAGATCGAAGCGATCTATCACGATCCGGACTCTTCCTTCCATGAGATGTCCAAGGTACTCGAGACCGACCCTTTGCTGACCGCAGACATCCTTAAAGCAGCCAACTCACCGCTTTATGGCTTCAGCCGCGAGATGACATCGGTTTCACAGGTCGTTTCCCTCTTCGGTATGGGGACGATCCGCGGCTTTGCACTGGCAAGTATGGTAAGCAAAAGCTTCGAACTGAACCTTTCGCCATACGGCATCAGCAATGAGCAGTTCTCATCACTCGCTACGACACAGCATGCACTTGTGACACGCTGGTACCAGAAGACAGAGCCTAAACTCCTTGACCTTCTCTCCCCGGCAGCCTTTCTTGTTGAAACGGGCAAAGTCCTGCTTGCGCAATGCCTGATCACACAGGAAAAAGCCGAAGCATTTGAAAACGAAGCAAAAGGGTGTGCGGACCTTGAAGCGCTCGAGCGTACCTACTGCGATACCGATTCGCCTGAGGTAAGTGCCGCCATCTTTGACCACTGGCGTTTCGAAAAAGAGCTGATTGATATCATCAAATACTGCTGTGCCCCTGAAAATGCGATAGAAACCGTTAAAAAAGCGGCACAGATCCTGCAGGTCGTACGTGTCGCCGTACCTATCAACGGCATCATCACCGACAAGAGCATCGAAGCCGCGAAAGCACTCATTGAGCGTTACGATCTTGATGCCCCGGGCTTTGAAACGGCCATAAACGATCTTAAAGAGCAGTTGAACTCTTGAAATCCCTTCTTGTACGTCTGACACTGGGTCTCTACCGTCAGGATATTGCGAGCGATGAGATGGCGCTGATTGAGAAATGGCAGGGTGAAGGCCTGGTCATCGAAGAGGACGGCGTTTACCGCATCCCTACAAAATACCGCGCAGGTACCGTATCGCTGGTCCAAAGCAACGGTGCGTATCTCAAAGTGCTGGGTGCTGTCGTACGCGATCTTTTCATAGATGTAGAGAACCTCAACAATGCCAAAGAGGGTGACCTGGTCATCGTCCAGCGCCTGCTCGGACGCCGCGGCGCACCGCAGGCAAAAGTCATCAGCATCGTCGGGCGTACAGAAAGCTACAGTGTCGCTTATGTACGCGTCAAAGAGGGGCACAAAAGCCTGCTCGACCTCAGAACCGACTACCCCGCCGGTGTACCGATGGGAGAGCATGAGCTCTCAAAGCATCCCGAAGGCACCCTCTTCAAGATAAACAACCAGACCGGTGAGGTCATGGAAGAGCTCGGAAACCTTGACGACCCGATGGTAGACGAGAAGATCGTCCTCGCCCAGTTCAACAAACATGACGCGTTTAATGACGAAGTGCTTAAACAGGCCAAGGCGTTCCCACCGAAAGTCGATGCCTCCCTCTACCCAAAACGCAAAGACCTCCGCCATCTCCCGTTCTGTACCATCGACCCGGTCACGGCGAAGGACTTTGACGATGCCATCTGTTTTGATGCCGAAAAGCACATCCTCTATGTCGCCATTGCCGATGTAAGTGCCTATGTCGAACCTTTCGGAGCCATCGATGAAGAGGCTACCTACCGCGGTTTCTCCATCTACCTGCCCCACCGCTCCATCCCGATGCTGCCGCGCGAACTCTCCGAGACACTCTGTTCGCTTCAGCCGCATGTCGACCGTCTCTCGTTCGTCTTCGAGATGCACATCGACAAAGAGAGCCTTGAGGTGACGGAGCAGCATGTATTCGAAGCGATCATCCACTCGCAGCGCCGTTTCAGCTATGAAGAGATCGATGCGTTTTTCGAAGGTGATCTCTCTGCGCAAAACGAGAGCGAAAAGGTCATCTTCCCTATGCTGCAGCAACTGCGCAAGCTGACCGACCGTCTTAAAGCGGAGCGCATGAAGAAAGGCTTCGACTTCCGTTCGACGGAACTGGAGATGACCATTGATGAAAACCAGGAACTCGTAAAGACCGAAGTCGCACAGGAGACACCTTCGCATGCACTGATAGAAGACTGTATGCTGCTGGCGAACAAGGCTGCGGCAAGCATGTATGAACGCGGCCTCTTCCGTATCCATGAAAGTCCCAGCCCGATGAAACTGGAAACGCTTTACCAGGAGCTCGCCTCCATCGGCATCATCATCGAGCCCAAAGCCTCGATGAAAGAGACCATTACTTTCATACAGGAGCAGGCACGCCTGCGCGGCATCGAGAGCGATGTCGACACCCTGATCATCCGCTCCCAGATGCAGGCACGCTATGCCCCGGACAACTCGGGTCACTTCGGGCTTGGCTTTGAGCGCTACACCCACTTTACTTCGCCTATCCGCCGCTACTCCGACCTTATCGTCCACCGGCTCATCAAGGCGATCCTTGCCGGCGATACGGTAGAGGGTTCCTATGTGCTCCGCAACATCGACGCTCTCTCTATCGCCATCAGCGAAAAAGAGCGCGAAGCTTCCAATGTCGAGTGGCGTTTTATGGAGCGCAAGTTCGCGCGCTGGGCGGCAAAGCATGTCGGCGAAACGTTCAAAGCGCGTATCAGCAGTACCGACCCGGAGATAACCGCAGAGCTGCATGACGAGATCCAGGGTGCGAAGATGCAGGTGACGACCACCGTTCCGCTGATGCTCTTTGATGATGTTCTCATCCGTATTGAAAACGTAGACATTGCCAAGGCGAAGATCTATGCGGCACTCGTACAGAAAGTGGAGGACGAATGAAGCGTCAGGAACTCGATGCAAAGATCAATAACGGTGCCCTTCCCAACGCCATGATGTTCTTTGGCGACAGCCATTTTCTCATCGACCGCTACGCCCGTCAGCTGAGCCGCATCGAGGATGCGAACGTCCTGACCTTCTACCATGACGAATACGACTTCAACGCTGCCAAAGCGCACCTCTCTCAAGGTTCGCTCTTTGGTGACCGCAACGTCCTCGTCATCAAGAATGAGAAAAAAGTCCCTAAAAAGGACCTCGATCTCCTTATTGAGTTCTGCAAGAAGAACCCGGACAATATCTTTGTCTACGCCTACTACGGCAGTGACTTCAAGACATCGAACAAAGCCTTTACCCCCAAAGCGGGCGGAGATTCCGTGCGGCTGTTCAACCCTTTCTTTAATGAGGCGAAGAACATCATCCTGCAAGAAGCGCAGGCTCTGGGCATCCGGATGGACCACAACACCGCCGCGCATCTTCTGCTGGCACAGAACAACGACCTCGGCCTTGCCTGCAATGAACTTGAAAAACTGCGTATCCTCGATCATCCCGTCACCTCGACGGATGTCGACAACCTGGTCTTCGGCCTTGCAGAAGTCAAGCTCGACCAGCTTATCGGGAACCTGCTTCAGAAAAAAGAGTTTCGCAGCGACCTGCAGCGGATACTGGAGAGCGGAGAAGACGAGATACGCATCCTCACGGCCATCAGCGGTTTTGTGACGCAGCTCTACCTCTTCTACGCCTACATCAAGATGCACGGCGTACCCAACTCCGCCGAAGTCCTGGGATACAAGCTGCCCGCCTACATCGAAAAAGAGCGTGCACAGCTCGCCATACGCTTCAAACAGCACACCTATACGGAGCTCATAAACCTCCTTCTCGACGCCGAACTCACGATGAAATCCTCCGGCAGTGTAGACAAACACGCCATTTTGCTCTCAACGCTCATCAGGCTGCAATCCATCCTCTAGTAGTCACCTAAATTTAAGATTGCTTTCAGTATAATTGCGCGTTCCTTGCTCTTTGTGCTGCGCATCAGCAATGCATATTGATAACCATATGGGGCAACAACCAAAAGGAGAACATACTCTATGAGACATTACGAAAACCTAGTAATCGTCAAACCGACACTGACAGAAGAAGAGATCAAAAGCAACCTGGCTGCGATCGAAGAAGTCATTACATCTAACGGCGGCGAAATCGTTGCACGTGACGAAATGGGCATGAAAAAACTTGCATACCCGATCGACAAAAACATGCGTGGATTTTTCTATGTAGTTTACTACACAATGGCACCGTCTTCAATTGCTGAAGTTGAGCGTCGTTTCCGTATTAACGAAGAACTTCTTCGTTTCGTAACAATGAAATACGATTCAAACCGCGAAGTAAAAGCGTGGAATGAAATGGTTGCTAAAACCAAAGCGAAAGCGGAAGTAAAAGCAGCACCTGCAGCAGAAGCGGCACCAGCAGCAGAAGCAACTGAAACGACAGAAGCAACACCAGCTTCATAAGGGATATTCATGTTTAATAAAGTCATTCTGGTAGGCAACCTTACACGCGACATCGAACTGCGCTATTCGCAGGCAGGTATGGCCCTTGCCAAAACTGCTATCGCGACAAGCCGCAAGTTCACTGCGAACGGTGAAAAGAAAGAAGAGGTCTGTTTTGTAGACATCACCTTCTTCGGACGCAGCGCAGAGGTTGCAAACCAGTACCTTCGTAAAGGCTCGAAGATCCTTGTCGAGGGACGACTGAATTTTGAACAGTGGGTAGATCAGAACGGTGGCAAACGCTCCAAGCACTCTGTCACTGTTGAGAGCATGCAGATGCTGGACTCACGCAGCGACGCCCAGAACATGGGTGGCGGTATGGATCAGGGTTATGACGCGCCGCAAGCGCAGCAGCAGTCCTACAACGCACCGCAGCAGCAGTCCTATAATGCTCCGCAGCAATCGTACAACGCGCCGCAGCAACAGCAGCAGCCGTCATACAATGCGCCTCAACAACAGCAGAACATGCCACCGAGAATGCCGGAAAACACCATTCCGGAAATCGACATCGATGAAGATGAGATTCCATTTTAGAATACAAGCATAAGGAAAAACACCATGGCTGAAAAAAGAAAATATAAAAAACGCTATTGTAAATATTGTGAAGCGAAAGTTGATTATATCGACTACAAAGAGGTAGCATCTTTGAAGTTCTCGCTTTCTGAGCGCTACAAAATCATGCCTCGCCGTCTTACAGGTAACTGTAAACGTCACCAGGACATGGCAGCTAACGCGATCAAACAAGCGCGTGCAGCAGCACTCGTTCCATACACTGTAACGCGTAAAGCAGTTATCGTAAACCCTTTCGAAGATCTTAAATAGTCTTCCGGGCGCCTCGGGCGTCCAACCTTTAACCACACTATACTTTCAACAATAATCCCCTCTTTTATTTTTTTATACACCTAAAAATATGGTACGATATATCCATAAGGAACTCTGTCATGCCGTTTATGGAACGTCTTCAAAGTGCGATGATACTCAAAACATCTATGCACCACCCGCTTGAATCACATATAATCGAACATCCCCATAAACAGTTTTATGATGCTATTCGCAAAGGGAGCAGTGAAGAGGTTATCGCATTGATTGATGAGGGGTTCGATGTCGACCATAACGAGTGCGCCCACACTCCGCCGCTGCAATACGCCATACTCAAAGAGCAGCAGCATATTCTGCAGACACTGCTTCTGTACGGTGCGGAGGTCAATATCTGCAACTACAAAGGCGATAGCCCGCTGCACACTGCCGTAAAACTCCAGCAGCTCGAAGCAGTACACCTGCTTCTGCGTTACGGAGCGGATCCGTTCATGCCTGATAAGGATGGCTACACGGCACTGCAGCTCGCCAAACAGCTTCCCACGCAGTTCATCTATAAGGCACTCAAGAACACACCCGCAATGCCGGTTGAAGAGCTTCCGCTTTTCGATGCGGTGAAAAGCGGAAACCTTCATGCGCTTACCCGTTGTATCAGCAGTAAAGAAGAGCTCTTTAAAAAGAACGATCTTTATCAAAACCTTCTGCACCTGGCAGTCATCAGCGGCAACAAGAAGATGGTGACCTACCTCCTGAACAAAGGCATCGACATCGATGCAGCCGACACAAACGGTGATACACCGCTAACTCTCTGCGCACTCTACCACGAACGCAACGAGCTGCTCGCCTATCTTATTAAACGCCATGCCACGCTTGAGCATAAGAACAGCCTGGGAAGAAGTGCGCTGAGCATCGCGCTGCGCTACGGTCATGTAGAGCATATACGGACGCTGATCGAAGCGGGTGTCAACATCCATACCTTTGACGGTCTGGAGACCCCGCTGACACTCATACACGCTGCCATATCAAAGTTTCCTTCGCATGCCGATGCGTTCAGGACACTCCAGAGAGAACTTCTTATAAAAGGGGCGACTGTCGACATACGGACCAATCACCTTGGCTGGACACCGCTGATGCAGACAACCACACACCGCCAGGACGAGGACACGCAGGAGCATCTTGAGTTGCTGATCAGTCTCGGTGCAGAGGTAAACCTCACCGATAAAAACGGGCGTACGGCACTCATGCTTGCCGCTTCTATGGGACGTCACCGCGCCGTAAAGACACTCCTGGACAACTATGCAGAACCCAATCTCAGCGATCACTACGGCTGGAGTGCACTGATGCTGAGCACCTACTACAACCACAGCACCATTGCGACGACCCTGCTCAAATACGGTGCCGACGTGAACCTCACCTCCGAAAAGGGGCTCAATGCGCTCAAGATCGCCAAACAGCACAAACGCAAGGAGCTCATCAACCTCTTTCTGGCATTCGGTGCGGAAGAAGATATCAATAATTCGGAATAAAACTTGCTACACTCGGGTAACTTACGACAACAAAGTAGTCATATGCGGCATTTACTCACTCTTTTTCTCCTCACAAGCGCCCTTGCAGCGGCACAGGGCAACAGCTATTCCATCATCATCGAGCAACCCGCCAAGGGAGCCCTGTTCGACATCGTCGAAGATGCCGACGGTGTACTCAGCAGTGTCGGTACCATAGATACACCGCCTCAGCAGAAAAAGACAACTGCAGGTTATACCAACGCATTTGACTACCTCAGCAGCGTACGCAGCAGCAGCGGTGAGCATATGGCGCTTGTACGCGTAGACCAAAATGCCCAAACGCTTCTCAACCAGACACTCACCCTGCCCTACATCAGCAGAGCCGAGGCCGTTCTTCCCATAGACAACGGCTATCTGATCGGAGGCGAATCGCAAGACGGAAGACTCGCCCTCGTACATGTCGGCTTCGATGGTACACTGCACAGCGAAAGACGTTTCGGCACGACGGCGACAGAGCGTATTTCAAGACTTATAGCACTGCGTGACGGCGGTGTGCTCGTCATCGGTTCCTCCATGAGCAACCGCAACGCCAGCGACCCTCTGTATTCACAGGGCCTGGGCAAAAACGATATCTACCTGGCCCGTTTTGACAAGAACAGCAATCTTAAATGGAGCAAGAAGTACGGCACGACCGATGATGACGCCGGCATCGATGCCGTTGAAGCGGCTGACGGTTCGATCGTTGTGCTTGCGACAAAGATGGATAACGGCACGAGGTATGCCGTTGTCATGCGCCTGCATGAGACGGGCGACACCCTCTGGACAAAAGTACTGCCTGCACCTGTAAAGGGTGCCTATGACCTTCTGCAGCTGCGTGACAGAAGTTTTCTTGTATCCCTGGGTGTGTTGAACAGGAAAAACAGTGAGCAGGTCCGTCTTGTAAACTTTGACCTGCATGAACATATTCTGCGCGACAAGACCATCGCTTCGCCTGAGAGCCGTATCCTCTACGAGCTGGCTGAACGCTCGGACAATACACTTGCGGGAGCCGGTGTAGCCCAAGGTGGCAAACATGTCGATACCGATGCGCTGGTCATGCGTTTGGATGCAGGGTTGACGCCGCTTTGGCAGCGCCGTTTCGGCAACCGAAACAGTGATGCATTCCATGCCCTCAGCGTCTTGAACGACGGGACGTTTGCCATGGTCGGGACAACCACGCCGAGCGTGCAGGAGTCCTCGTATATGTGGATCGTCAAGCTTCATGAAGATGGCTCACTGGCACTGAAAAGTTCCGATGCCTCAAGTATCTATGATGCACTGAGCGATGCATTAAGCAAGGAGATCGATGCAGGAGAGATCTCCATAAGCCGGGACTTGACCATCTCGTTACATACTGACGGGCTCTATTTCAAAACCGGGGTCTACCGTCTGAACGGTGCTCAGGAGCGCTTCTTGAACCGTTTCGGACCAAAACTCTTTAAAGCCCTGAAGCCGTTCCAGCCTGCCGTATCACAGCTGCTCGTCAACGGCCATACTTCCAGCGAGTGGGAAAGTGCAGACTACACTGCCGGCTATCTCAAGAATATGGAACTCTCCAGCAAGCGTGCTTTCAGCGTGCTTTCGCACCTCTTTTCAAAGCCCGATACGAAACCCTACCGCCACTGGCTTACAAAGACAGTACAAAACAACGGGCATGCCTATTCGCATGTTGTCAATAAACTGACACCTGAGGGAAAACTGTCACGAAGGGTCGATTTCAAAATCGTCTTGAAGTAAGGAACAATTCATAAGTAGCAGTAAGGATAAAGTTGCTGTAAAAGATGTGTGTATCGCGTAGAAGTTAAGAAGGTGAAACCGCGCAGTGCGCAGGTTTCAATGGCTTATTAGCCGCAAGAAGGAACGTTTCCTGAGTCAGAGCCGTACTCGTACAGGAAGTCTTTCAGGTGTGGAGCGATCTTCTCGAATTTTCCACCGTTGAAGAATGCTTCTGATTTGTCACCCTTGTGAGCTTCTTTAATCATTGCATTGTTGTCTTCAAACAGCTCTTCCCACTCGTCCTGAGTTTTCATAGCAGCACCCTTAGTACCGTTACCGTGACACTTTTTACAGTTTTTAAGATAGTACTTCTGACCTTTTTGAATATCAGCGAAAGCTGATGTGCTCATCATTCCCATTGCAACCAGTGCGCTAAAAAGAAGCGTTGAACTTTTTTTCATTTCCATTCCCCTGTATATTAAATAATTATCACACAGATTGTACCACGGTACGCTAAAAACAACATAAATATTTTCTATAAATTTACTCACTTGTGCTTGAGCGTGTCGATTTCACTTCAGAACGTATTTTGTCCTGTTTTATTTTACGGTACGTCTTATGTTTTGCCAGCTCAAATGCCTCTTTGCCGATGCCGACCTCTTCGGCGATCTCGCTGTGTGAGACTCCCGCTTCGTTCATGATAAAGAGCCTGAACTCTTTTTTCGTCAGATGGCGTTTGAGCGCCGCATACAAGGCACTTTCGTCGTCACCGATCTCTGTTGCATCGCAGCCATAGATGGCACTCAGTACTTCACGTATCGTTTTCCCCTCGTTATAACGCTGCCAGAGTGAATTTTCCAGCATTACATCACCTTCGCAAGGATTTGGGTGAGATCTTTATGTTCTATAATGATGTTAGCCTCTTTTTTTAAAATTTCGTGTGCGCAGAAAGCGACGCGTGTCGATGCATGCTCAAACATACTGCGGTCATTCGCCCCGTCACCGACGACCATCGTCTCTTCGGGAGTGACGCCTAACAGGTTCTGCAGGCGTACAAGCATATCGCCTTTGGAAAAGTTGAACATCATATCGCCGCCGACAAGACCCGTAAGCAGGCCGTTTTTATGGTGCAGTTCATTCGCGAAATCCGCGTCAAAGCCAAGTACTTCGCGTGCATGGGACGTAGCAGGACGGAAACCGCCGCTGAAACAGACAACCCGCAGACCCGCCTCTTTCAAAGCAGAAACGGTCTCTTTCGCACCCGGCATATAAGGCAGGTTCTTGCAGATCGCTTCCACTTTGGAGTACTCAAGGCCTTCAAGCAGCCCTACACGTTCCTGCAGGCTCTCGAAAAAATCCAGCTCGCCGTTCATGGCGCGTTCGGTTATCGCTGCCACTCGCGGTCCTATACCGAGTTCTTCGGCAAAAAAGTCGATCGTTTCGCCATCCATCAGGGTCGAATCAAAATCAAATACACAGAGTTTCATATAATACTGTCCGTCGTTTAGTTATAATTGCGCAATTATACCTTAATATAGGACTCCCCTTGTTTGAACAGTTACTCGACAAGCTCCAAAACGGTACCTACATCACATTGGAGACGACGCCGCCGCACTCGCCGAAGTTCGCACCGGTCATCGACAAGATCGAAGCACTCGGCCTGCAGCATCTCGTAGACGGTTTCAGCACCACGGACAACCCGTTGGCAAAACTCAAATACAATGCGATGTTCGCGGCCAAGATGCTGCAGGAGCGTTTTAACAAGCCGGTGCTTGCGACCATGAGCATGCGCGACCGCAACCGCATCGCCCTTCAGTCCGACCTGCTTGGGGCAAACGAAGCCGACGTACGCGCCGTACTCGCACTCACGGGTGACCCTGCAAAGATCTCCGACCAGCCCCATGCAAAAGGTGTCTTCGAAGGCAACAGCAGCCTTCTTCTGGACATGGTCACCTGCTTCAACAGCGGCATAGACT
>JBFEWT010000021.1:0-24646 GCA_041546225.1 Sulfurimonadaceae bacterium | reverse complement strand
TTTTGGGGTTTTAAAGAAAGTGGCTCCGGATACTGGATTCGAACCAGTGACCAAGTGATTAACAGTCACCTACTCTACCGCTGAGCTAATCCGGAATATTTTATGAGGCCGTAATTATACGTAATGAGGCCTCATTTGTCAAGATTTTTGGCGTTTTCTGCCGATGTTTGCGCAGGGCATCAAAAAGCTCAGGCCGCCGCGCGTATTCTCGCAGATAATTCCTTGCTTCACAAGTGCTTTCAGGCGTTCTTGCGAGGGCGTGTCGAAGAGGTGTTTGATGTCATCTTGTGTCAGCGGACGTTTGTCCAGGGTATTGATGATCTCATCATCTGTATAGGATGACGCGACCATCTCGGCGTGTTGACGCGAAGCGATATGGACAGGGAGTGAGGTGTCGAATTGCTGTGCGACGCTGTGCAGCTCGGAAAAACTCAACCCCTCGACAGGATAGGCAGGCGGCCGGTCGATGGTCCCAAGATCGATGCGTTCGGCATCTATCGCTTTGAGCACCGCGTTAATGGCCGCGATCTCTTCGGCTGTGTCGTTAAGGCCGCGTACAAAAAGCACTTCGATATAGAGTTTACCTTTGAACTGTTTTGCGAAGGCAGTGACAGCTTCTGCAATAGCATCGACATCGATACCGTGATGGGGACGGTCTATCTTTTTGAACACTTCATGGGTAACGGCATCGAGTGAAAGTTTTACCTGGTCAAAGCGAAGCAGGGTCTTGAAAGTCTTCTCATCGGTCAGTGTAGCGCTATTGGTAAGAATAAGGGTCTCTTTATCGCCCTTGAGTGCATCGACACGTTCAAGCAGTTCGTCAAGATCGGGGTAGAGGGTCGGTTCACCGTTCGCCGTAAATGTAATAACATCAATATCGGGGTGTACGTCAAGTGCAATAGAGAGTGCGTCGATGATACTCTTGATAGAGATGCTATGGCTTTGTTGATCTACGGTTGCCGCAGGGGCCAGTTCGCAGTAGAGGCAGTCGAAGTTGCACTGTTTAAGGGCAGGGGAGAGATCGATACCCAGTGAAACGCCGAAGCGGCGCGAGTTCACGGGGCCGAAGATGATGTTACTGTTTGCCACTGATACGTTGACATTCGCTAACGAAGTGTTTAGCGTTCTCCACCGGTACGTCAGGCAGGATGCCGTGGCCGAGGTTGAAGATGTGGCGCTTGCCGCCCATAACGTCGTGGATCGCTTTGACCGCTTCGCTGGTCATCTCCTGTGAGTAGAGGCGGCACGGTTCCATGTTGCCCTGAAGGACATAGCGCTCACCCAGTTTCTCTTTGGCCATCGCCATGGAAGTTCCCCAGTCGATACCCATAACGTCGAAGTTGCCGTAAACGCCACCGCGCTCGATGAAGGCGGAGACCCCTTTAGGGAACATGATGACCGGGATGTGCGGGTACTTCTCTTTGAGGTACTCGGCGATCTCGACCATGTATTTCCATGAGAACTCGTCATAGAGGCCCGGCTCGATAGCTGCGGCCCACGAGTCGAAGATCTGAACGACGTCGACGCCGCTTAGGATCTGCTTCTCCATGTAAAGTTTGACGACGTCGGTCACTTTGCGCAGGATATTGTGCAGCAGTTCCGGGTTGGAGTACATCATCTTTTTACAGATGTTATACGTCTTCGTACCCTGACCTTCGATCATATAGGTCGCCAGTGTCCACGGCGCACCGGTAAAGCCGATGAGCGCGATCTCGTCGCCGCGTTCGTCCAGCTGCTTGCGCAGAAGTTTGATGGTGTCGTAGACATAGGTGAGCTTGTCGGCCGCTTCTTCGCCCCCGATAAGACGGTCAAGGTCCGCCTGTGTCTCAACCGGGTCGCTGAATTTCGGGCCTTCGCCCTTGACGAAAGAGAGGTCCATGCCCATCTCGTCAGGGATGACCAGGATGTCGCTGAAAAGAATAGCCGCGTCTACACCGACGATGTCCAGAGGCTGGATAGTGACTTCCGCCGCTTTTGCAGGGTCATGACAAAGATTTAGAAAGTTTCCGGCTTCAGCGCGGACCGCCATATATTCCGGCAGGTAACGGCCTGCTTGTCTCATCATCCAAACCGGAGTATATGGAGTCTCTTTGCCAAAACAGGCATCTACGAAAATTTTGCTCATCTAAATCCTTTATTACGTTGAACTGATTATTTGGTTTCTTTCTTCCCGACTTTGCCGAGGAAGAAAAGGCCGATGGCCAATGCACAGATGGAGAGTGCGAAATAGAACATATCAAGTGCGCCTGTGAACTCGGTGTGAAGCACTTTCTGGAAGAACCCGACCACCAGTACCATGATGATGACTTTGGAGATCTTGTCTTTGAGCTGGTCAAGGGAGTGGATAGCCAGGATCTTGTTCGCTTCACCCTCTTCGCTTTTAGCGGCATCGATCTCGGAGATAAAGAGTTCGTAGAGGCCGAAAGAGAAGAGCAGCATGACGACACCGATCAGGTAGAGGTCGACCGCGCCGATGATGGCACTGAGGATATTGGCATGAAAATCTTCCGGGTGCAGGCCCGCAGCCAGTGTAGAGACGGTATATACCGCACTTCCCCATACGTCAATGCTTGCAACGATAAAGAGTATCAGTGCTCCCAGAAGGCCGAAGATGACAGCCAGCATGACGACAAAACGTGTCTGCCAGAGGGCAGATTCAAAAAGTTTTTCCATTAATACATTTCCTTTTTAGGCGGTATTTTATCGAATAAAAGTAACGTTTATATAACGTAAAACTATTTACCCATCATTTCGATCCACTTCTGTGCAATACGTACGGCATTGGTCGCAGCACCGACACGCAGATTGTCGGCTACAACGAACATATGCAGCATGTTGTCATTGTAGATATCTTTGCGGATACGTCCGACAAAGGTCTCGTTTTGATCAATACAGGCCGCAGGCATCGGGTATTCGCTTGCTGCGGGGTTGTCGATGACGATGATGTTCTCGGCTTTGCGGAGCAGTTCGCGCGCTTCGTCGGCGTCGACGCTGCTGTCAAAGGTCAGCGTGAGTGTCTCCGCATGGCCGCGCAGTGTCGGTACGCGGACACAGGTCGCGCTGACCTGCACATCTTTGTGCATGATCTTTATGGTCTCGTTGACCATCTTCATCTCTTCTTTGGTGTAGCCGTTCTCAAGAAACTTGTCGATCTGCGGGATGACGTTGAGCGCTATCTGGTGCGGGAAGCTTTTGTGTTCGGACTCGTCGAGTTTGAACGTAAAGAAATCCTGCATCTGTGTGACCAGCTCTTCCATAGCGGTCTTCCCGGCACCGGAAGTCGCCTGGTAAGTGCTTACCTCGACACGCAGAAGGTCGTACGCCTCATCGAGGGGCTTGAGTGCCTGTACCATCTGGATGGTCGAACAGTTCGGGTTGGCGATGATGCCTTTGACGTTCCATTTCGCGATGTCCTGCGGGTTGACTTCGGGAACGACCAGGGGTACCTGATCATCCATGCGGAAGTGGCTGGTATTGTCGATGACGACTGCACCGGCTGCCGCGGCGTGCGGTGCAAACTCGGCAGAGACGCTTCCGCCCGCGCTGAAAAGTGCGATCTCGATCTCTTCTTCGGCAAATACGGTCGCTGTCAGCTCTTTGATAACGAGTTCGTCACCGTTGAATTCAATCGTGTTTCCGGCGCTGCGGGAACTCGCAAGGGGAACAACCTTCTTATACGGGAAATCGATCTCTTCAAAGATACGCAGGATCTCTTCACCGACGGCACCGCTGGCACCGACAACTGCAACATTATATTTACGCATACTCTCTCCTAAAGGGTTATATTGTACTGTTCGATTTTTTTCTTGAGGACACTTTGGGTCATGCCCAGTGTCTTGGCACATTCGCTGACGTCGTTGGCATGGTTTTCCAGCACCTCGAGGATCAGCTCTTTTTCCATATCACCGATGGAACGCTTTGACTTGAGTCCGCGGCTCTCGAGGAAGAGTGCTTCAGGCGTGATCTCGTCACCGTCGCTGAGGATTGTGGCACGTTCAACTACCGAGATGAGCTCACGGATGTTCCCCGGCCAGCTGTAGGCGAGCAGCTGCTCTTGTGCCGCATCATTGAAGAACTTGCCCTCAAATCCGTAACGTTCGCAATTTTGCTCAAGCACCGCTTCGGCGATCGTCAAGATTTCTTCTTTGCGTTCGCGCAGCGGCGGGATGTTTAGCGGGATCGTGTTGAGGCGGTAGTAGAGGTCCTCGCGGAAGAGGCCCTCTTCGATCTTGCTCTGAAGGTTCGCATTGGTCGCGGAGACGATGCGCACGTCGATATTGATCGCTTTTGACGAACCCAGACGGCGTATCTCGCGCTCTTGCAGTGCGCGCAGCAGTTTCGCCTGCACACCAAAAGGCATCTCGCCGATCTCATCGAGAAAGAGGGTACCGCCGTTGGCGCTTTCGAACTGGCCGGCTTTCGCTTCGGTCGCATCGGTAAAGGCTCCCTTTTCATACCCGAAGAGCTCACTCTCGATCAGGTTGTCGGGTATGGCGGCCATATTGATAGCGACAAAAGGCTTTTTGGCACGGGGCGAACTGTCGTGGATATAGCGCGCGAAGACCTCTTTCCCCACACCGCTTTCGCCGAGAAGAAGAATGCTTGCATCGGTCTTGGCTGCTTTGTCAGTGATAGAAAGCAGTCTGTCCAGTGCCGGGGATTCTGCCAGAAAACCGTTCTTGCTTTTGGCGGCGGGTTTGACCTTTTTCTGTACTTTCTGTACTTTTTCGGAACGTTTGATCGCGGTAACGAGCGTTTCGATCTCAAAAGGTTTCAGCAGGAAGTCTTTGACGCCGAGCTGGATGGATTCGATGGCACTGGTGAGCGTGGCATTGCCGGTGATGATGATGACCTCAAAGCGGCCGTCAAGGGTTTTGACAAACTCTATACCGTCCATGCCGGGCATGTTGATGTCGGTAATGATAAGATCATAGCTCTCATCAAGTGCTTTAAGGGCATCGCGCGCGTTTTTAAACGTCTTGATCTCGAATTCGCTGTAGTCACCCATAGCGATTTCAAGGGATTTGCGCATGTTGATATCGTCTTCGACAATTGCGATTTTCATCGCCACCCTTATGTGATAGATTTTAACTATATTAAAGGGGCGATTCTAACAAAATCATCATTAAAATCTACTGTAAAACATTGCGGCGGAAGTCGCATGATGGTGACGGAACGGTTTTGGGAACGGGTGTTTGCACCATGGTGTATGATGTGTATAGGCAGTCTTTGGAGGTAGTCGAAAAGGAGCTCTTTGTCGTTTGAGAGGATCTTTTCAAGGTCGCTGTCGGCACTGTTTTCAAGTGTCAGCGATCTGCCGGCACTACCGCTGCACGGCTGCATCGCACGACTGACATTGAGGGTCTCATTGAGCAAGACGGCGTCTTTTACAGCCGCCCGGTAGCTGATGATGTATTCATCAGCCCATAACGAAGAGAGGGTGCTTAGCGCGCAAACTGCGAGTGCGAAAGCACGATTTCCATTTCCACTTCGCACAGACCCTCTTTAAATGTTGTTTCGATGATGTTTGCCTGGCGAACCATAGCATCGACATGCGTTCTGACAGTCGAACGTTTGACCATCATATCTTTGATGACATCCTGACCTTCAACACGTACGCCTTTTACTTTTTCGGCAATCATACGGTAGGCATCTGTAATAGCGGCACGTTTTGCCAAAGCATACGCCTGTGCAGGAGATGTGGTGCTTGATGGTGCGACACCCTGTCCGACAACGCTGATACGCATATCTTTGGCAGGGGTAAGCGTAGGCTCTTGCTCTTTTGTCTCTTTGACGGCAGAGACCTTGGGACAGTCGCATGCAGGGGTAGGGTGTTCGCAGACGATAGTAGTAGTCTGCCCGACAGGGGCAGTTCCCATATCCATTACATGGACGGGAGCCTTCTCCGCAGCCACAAGCAAGGTGGCGGCCGTTACGGTCAACAGCAGGGAATATTTCATAGTGACATCCTCAACAATAATTATCTAATGAAGAGAAAGCAAATACTATTCCAAAGTCAGGTCTTCACTTAAATCTTCGATGTCTTCCTCTTTTTTCGGACAGCGTGAAATGTTGAGGACATCGTCGCCTTTAACGATATAGACGCCGCTGGTGTTTCTGCCCGATTTGGCGATGCTCTGCATATCGACACGGATCATTTTGCCGACTTTTGTCAGGGCCATAAGGTCCATACTCTCATCGACCATGACACAGCCGACGATGTGTTTGCCGGTCTTAGGGTTCAGTTTCATAGCGATAACGCCTGAACCTGCACGGTTGGTGAGGCGGTACTCGTCAGCCGTAGTACGTTTACCGATACCTTTCTCGCTGACGGTCAGGATCTCCTGCTCATCGGAGCTGATCACTTCGGCATCGACGACAACGTCGCCTGCGTGTTTGAACTTGATACCTCTTACGCCGCGCGTGCTGCGTCCCTGGTCACGGGTCTTCTCGATCTCGAACTTGATACACTGTGCAAGTTTGGTAAGGATGAAGAGGTATTTTGTCTCCGGTGTAGCGATCTTGGCCGTGATGAGCTCATCATCATCATCGAGTACGATCGCGCGCACGCCGTTGCTTCTGATATTGGAGAACTCGCCGAGGTTGGTACGCTTGACGATACCCTGACGGGTAAAGAAGACCAGTGATTTCTCTTCGCTGAAGTCCGTTGTCGGCAGGATGGAGAGGATACGCTCGTCCTGGACAAGGTTAAGCAGGTTGACGACCGCCTTGCCTTTGGCGGTACGGGAACCTTCAGGGATACGGTAGACCTTGAGCCAGTGCAGCTGGCCGCGGTCGGTGATGAAGAGCAGGGTGTCGTGCGTGTTACAGGTGAAGAACTTTTCGATAAAGTCGTCTTCATAGGTCGTAACGGCAGTTTTGCCTTTGCCGCCGCGACGCTGCTTCTCATAGTTTGCAAGCGGTACGCGCTTGATGTAGCCGCGGTGCGTAATGGTGACGACCATCGGCTCGTTCGGGATAAGGTCTTCGATATCGATATCGTCGTAGTTGTCTTCGATATCCGTACGGCGCTCATCGTCATACTGCTCAAGTACTTCGCCCAGTTCCTCTTTGATGATGCCTTTGAGGACCTCTTCGCTGCGAAGGATGCTTTCAAGGTATTCGACGAGTTCGAGTATCTCGCGAAGCTCGTTTTCGATCTTTTCGCGCTCAAGCCCGGTAAGCTTCTGAAGGCGCATGTCAAGAATCGCCTGCGCCTGAATAGCGGAGAAGTCAAATTCGCTGATCAGCCCTTCGCGAGCGCTGTCGGTATCTTTGCTGCCGCGGATAAGTTTGATGATGGCGTCGATGTGGTCAAGCGCTTTTTTCAGACCCTCTAGGATGTGCGCTTTCGCTTTCGCTTTTTCAAGATCGAAGATAGTACGGCGGATGATGACCGTTTTTCGGTGGTTGATAAAGTGGTTGAGCATCTCCAGCAGGGTAAAGACACGCGGCTCCTGGTTAAAGATGGAGAGCATGATGATACCGAAGGTCGTCTGCATGTTGGTCGACTTGTAGAGGTTGTTCAGTACGATCTCGCTCATCGCATCGCGTTTGAGCTCCATGACGACACGGATACCTTCGCGGTCGGATTCGTCGCGGATCTCTGAAATACCTTCGACCTGTTTGTCTTTAACAAGGTTTGCAACGTTTTCGATCAGGCGTGCTTTGTTGACCATGTACGGCAGTTCGTCAATGACGATGACCTCTTTGTTCCCTTTTTTCTCGATGTGCGTCTTCGCACGGACCTTGATACGTCCGCGGCCGGTCTCGTAGGCATCAAGGATCCCTTTTTTACCATAGATGGTACCGCCGGTAGGGAAGTCGGGGGCTTTGATGAACTCCATCAGGTCAAGCAGTTCGGCATTGGGGTTGTCCATAAGATGGATAAGCGCCTGGATGACTTCGCGCGGGTTGTGCGGCGGGATGTTGGTCGCCATACCGACAGCGATACCTGAAGAACCGTTGATGAGCAGGTTGGGTACACGGGTCGGAAGGACATCGGGCTCTTGGGTAGTGCCGTCATAGTTGTCCACCATGTTGACCGTGTCTTTTTCAAGGTCTTTAAGAAGTTCGCCGGCATATCTGGTCATACGCGCTTCGGTATAACGCATAGCTGCCGCGTTGTCGCCGTCAACGGAACCGAAGTTACCCTGACCGTCGACGAGCGTCATACGCATCGAGAACGGCTGTGCCATACGTACCAGTGCATCATAGACGGCTGTATCGCCGTGCGGGTGGTACTGACCGATAACGTCACCGACGATACGCGCACTCTTCTTGTATTTGGCACCTGCGGACAGGTTGAGTTTGTCCATGGCATACAGAATACGGCGGTGAACAGGCTTGAGGCCGTCACGGACATCCGGCAGTGCACGCCCGACGATAACACTCATCGAGTAGTCAAGGTAACTGCCTTTGAGGGAATCTTCTATATTAATGTTTTGTATTTCGCTATTGTCTAACAGGTCGCTCATTACGGTAATGCCTCTATATATAAAGATTAAAATTGGTTTGATTTTATCCAAAGAATACTTAAGTGAGAGAACAATATGACAAAAATTAATACCTGGACTTATATGATTAAAAAATAGGCAGTTTTTTGCACTATGTTTGTGATTAAAATTCTATACTACTGATGAAACTAATTTTTAAGGAGATGGTTGTGGAGAACTTTGCTGATGTTCAATACATTCTGACAAGCTTCCTGATGTTATTTGCAGGAGCTCTGGTTATGTGGATGGCTGCCGGTTTTGCTATGCTGGAGGCCGGTCTGACACGTTCGAAAAATAATGTTGTCATTTTGATGAAAAACATATTGTTATATTCGATCGCATGTTTTATGTACTTTGTGGTTGGTTATAACCTTATGTATGGTGGCGAAGGTGCCTTTATGGGCGATATCGCATTCGCATTGAGCGGAATCACGTATGACGATCACTCGCTTATGGCCGATTTCTTCTTCCAGGTCGTTTTCGTTGCTACGGCGGCGTCTGTCATCTCGGGTGTTGTCGCTGAACGTATGAAGATGTGGCCTTTCCTCATCTTCGTTGTTGTCCTTACGGGCTTTATCTACCCGATTCAGGGGCACTGGTCATGGGGCGGTTCGTCTCTGGGCGGTTTCATGGACGGATTCAGTGACTTTGCCGGTTCGACCATCGTTCACTCCGTAGGCGGCTGGGCTGCACTTGCCGGCGTTCTTCTTCTGGGAGCACGTAAAGGCAAATACGGCAAAGACGGAAAAGTCAAACCTATTCCGGGTTCATCGTTGCCGCTTGCGACACTGGGTACGTTTATCCTCTGGTTGGGATGGTTCGGTTTCAACGGCGGTTCCGTACTTGCCATGGGAACGAAAGAGGATGTTGATTCTATCGCACTGGTATTTGCCGATACGAATATGGCGGCATCGGTCGGTGCGATGACCGCAGCCCTGATGACACAGCTTATATATAAGAAAGTCGACCTTACGATGGTACTCAACGGTGCACTTGGCGGTCTTGTCGCAGTTACTGCAGGTCCGGACCTTGGTATGTTCGCTGCAACGATCGACGGTCTTGTCGCCGGTATCCTGGTCGTACTTGCGGTTCCGTTCTTTGACAAGCTCAAACTCGACGACCCGGTCGGTGCACTTTCCGTTCACCTGGTCAACGGTATCTGGGGTACGCTGGCAGTCGCTATCTGGAATCCGGAAGTGACATTCCTGGCACAGATCAAAGGTATTGTCGCTGTGGGTCTCTTTACGTTCGCCGCATCGTTCATCGTGTGGTATCTCATCAAGCTAGTGATGGGTCTGCGTGTCAGCGAAGAAGAAGAGTATGATGGTGAAGATATGCATGAAGCAGGTCTTGAAGCCTACCCCGAGTTCGCGAAGAACCTCAAGTAAACGTGTAAAAACGGAACGATCCTTTCAGGGATACGTTCCACGGACAAGAAGCTAAAAGGCTGTTTTTAAAGTTTGCCAAAAACGTTAAAAACCGATACAATTCCCAAAATGTCAGGGGAAAACCCTGCAACGATGTTGATGGAGAGAATGATGAAAAAAATTGAAGCGGTTATCAAACCATTCAAACTGGAAGATGTAAAAGATGCATTGGCAGAGATCGGTATTACCGGTATGACTGTCAGTGAAGTCAAAGGGTATGGCCGTCAAAAAGGCCATAGCGAACTGTATCGCGGCGCAGAGTATGTTGTTGACTTCCTGCCGAAGATCAAGATGGAGATGATCGTTGCCGACGACCAGGTCGATCAGGTGACCAGCACGATCGTTGAAGCTGCCCGTACCGGTAAGATCGGTGACGGTAAGATCTTTGTCAGCGATATCAACAAGATCGTCCGTATCCGTACAGGTGAGACGGATAACGAAGCGATCTAAGTTTCCCTCTTCATTTGGCTTCCTTTTGGAAGCCGCCTGCAAAACAGACAACAAAAATCTCTGACTGATTAAAAAATAAGCAACCCTTTTTTCCAGCACCACCTTTTTTTTGATAGAATGCCCGATCTGACTATTTTATTGGGAGACATTAATGGCTGGTGCTGAATTTTCATACATCATTGATACCTTTTTCGCGCTCTTTGCGATGACGCTGATCATCTTCATGGTTCCCGGCTTCGCAATGCTTGAAGCTGGTCTCGTCCGTACAAAAAACGTAACGACGGTCTTGACGATCAATGTCATGATCTTTTCGGTAGCTTCCATGGCCTTTTTGCTCATCGGCTATAACTGGGCGTTCGGTTCATGGGAAAATGACTCCATGAGCATGTGGGCGGCCTTTATGTTCCAGATGGCCTTTGTGGGCAAGGTCATCAACATCATGAGCGGCGGTGTCAGTGAGCGTGCACGTATCATCCCTTTGGCGTTCTTCACGGTCATCATGGGCGCGCTTATCTATCCGACAGTCGTCAATGTCTCCTGGGGTGCGGACTTCCTGGAGGGTACCCTCCTCGATCTCAGCATGTACGACCTTGCCGGTTCGACCGTTATCCATTCGACAGGCGGGTGGGCGCTGCTGGCGGCGATTTTGATCGTCGGGGCACGTAAAGGGCGCTATAAAGAGAATGCTATCCGTGTCATTCCCGCATCAAACATTCCGTTAGTCGTACTGGGCGCGTTTTTGCTCTGGATCGGCTGGTTCGGTTTCAACGGCGGTTCTGTCGGTTCGATCTCATCCAAAGAGAATGCGGATGCGGTCGCGCTGACTATTATGAACACCAACACCGCAGGCCTCGCCGGTGCTATCATCGCGGGTCTGTTCATGTATATCCGCTACAAGCGTTTCGATATCACGATGATCCTCAATGGCGCGCTGGGCGGTCTTGTCGCCATTACGGCCGGACCGGATCTCTATAGTATCTATCAGCCGATCCTGATCGGTGCCATTGGCGGTGCGTTGGTAGTCTTTGCCGTTCCGTTCTTTGACAAGTTGCGTATCGACGATCCCGTCGGTGCACTTTCGGTTCACCTGGTCAACGGTGTCTGGGGAACGCTCGCGGTGGGTATATTTGCGGCAAGCCCGGAAGAGGGCATTACCTTCCTCGGTCAGCTCAAGGGTGTCGTCGTGATCGGTGCATTTGCGTTTATCAGTTCGTATGTCGTACTCTTTATCATCAACAGACTCATGCCGCTGAGAGCCGAAGATGATATCCAGGTCGAAGGCATGGATGTCAGCGAATGCGGTCTTGAAGCCTACCCCGAGTTTAAACGCGCGATTTAACCTGCGCTTATCGCAGCCCTTTGCGCAGGGCTGTGTCATCCTGAAAAAGCTCCCAAACAAGGAGCTTTTCCCCTCTAACCCTACATTTACCTAGCTCCCTGTATAATATCTTTTTTATTTTCAGAAGGCAGTTGATGAGTATCTACAGAGAGTATGACATCCGCGGTATCTTTGATAAAGAGTTGAACGAAGAGAGCGTGACACGTATCGGTTTTGCGCTGGGCAGGCGTATCAAGCCCATCGGTGATTATGTGGCGGTGGGGTATGACGCCCGCAGCCACTCTCCTGTACTTTTTGAGTACCTGGTCGCGGGCCTTAATGCGGCGGGGCTCAAAGTGCTCGGAATGGGAATGGTCCCCACACCGGTCAACTACTTCTGCAACTATCAGGAATTCAACGGTATCACGGTCTCTGCATCGGTGATGATCACCGGTTCGCACAACCCCAGCGAATATAACGGTTTCAAGATCACCGTGGACAAAGCACCGTTCTTCGGCGAAGCGATCTATGAGCTGGGTCGCGAGATCGCGGCAATGGCGATGCCCGAACGTGTAGAAAGAGCCGTTACGCAGATTGATGCGGTGACACGCTACAACGACTATATCGTAGATGCGTTTAAGCATCTTAAAGGGATGAAAGAGCGTATCGTCTATGACTGCGGCAACGGTGTCGCGGGTGTCGTTGTCAAAGATATCTTTGATCGTCTTGAACTCAATACAAAAGGGCTCTATGTCGATCCCGACGGCAGCTTCCCCAACCACCATCCCGATCCTTCCGAAGAGAAAAACCTGGCTGATGTCAAAGCATTGCTGGAAAACGAAGGCGATATAGCGTTTGCCTACGACGGCGATGCCGACCGTATCGCTGTTTTGACGCATGCGAATAACATCAAAGGCGACATGATGGCACTGCTCTATGCCATGAAGATGGAGAACCCGACCGTTATCGGGGAGGTGAAGTGTTCGCAGGTGATGTATGACGAGCTTGAGCGCCGCGGGGCAAAAGGGGTGATGTACAAAACGGGTCACTCCAACCTCAAAGTGCGTATGAAAGAGCTCGATGCCGACCTGGCGGCAGAGGTGAGCGGACACATCTTCTTCAAAGACCGTTACTTTGGCTATGACGACGCCATCTATGCGACGCTGCGGATGCTCGAACTGGTGAATGACGGGATCGACCTCGACGCTGAACTTGCCAAATTGCCGAAGGTCTACTCTACCGAAGAGATCAAGGTCGAGACGACAGAGGCGGAAAAGTTCAAGATCATCGGGAAGCTTGAGCTGCTGCTCAAAGAGCCGCCTGCCGACTTCCCGGCCATCCGCGAGATCATCGATGTTGACGGTGTGCGGGTGATCTTTGAAAACGGCTGGGGACTGGTGCGCGCAAGCAACACGACACCGGTACTGGTGACCCGTTTCGAGTCGACGGATGAAGATGAGGCGAAGCGTTACGAGAACGCACTGAATACAATGATAGAAAAGGCTCAAAAAGCCGTACAAGAGGAGAACCGATGAAACAACACACACTATTAATGCCTTTGGACATGCACCTGCACCTGCGTGACGGCGTCATGCTCGAAACAGTGGCCCCGCTGACCTCATACAGCTTCAGCGGCGCGATAATCATGCCAAACCTGGTACCGCCGGTCACGACGAAAGAGGCGGTAATCGCTTACAAAGAGCGCATCTATGCCGCCATGGGCATCCGTCCGTTCGATGAGGACGATTTCAGCGGTGACGCCGATTTTGAGCCGTACATGACACTCTTCTATCAAAACTATGACCGGGCATTCCTTGAGGATGTCGTTGAAGATATCACGGCCATCAAGCTCTACCCCGCCGGGGCCACGACAAACTCCGAGGGCGGTGTCAGCTCTTTTGACATCGAAGCGATGCGTCCGACGCTCGAGGCGATGAGCGAGCTGGAGATCCCGCTGTGTGTTCATGGCGAGACGGACGGTTTTGTCATGGACCGCGAAGCGGAGTTTATGAGCATCTACGAGATGCTGGCTCTCAATTTCCCGAAACTCAAGATCATTATGGAGCACATCACCACCAAAGCGGCGGTAGATATGCTGGACAAATACGACAACCTTTATGCGACCATCACCGTACAGCACCTGCTTATCACCCTTGACGACGTTGCCGGCGGTATGCTGAAGCCGCACCTCTTCTGCAAGCCGATCGCCAAGCGCCCGGAAGACCGTGAAGCACTGCTTAAAGTGGCGCTTGAGGCACATCCGAAGGTGATGTTCGGTTCGGACAGTGCACCGCACCCGCAGCATAAGAAAGAGGCGTGCGGCTGCGCGGCGGGCGTCTTTACGGCACCGATCGCCCTGCAGGTCCTCTGCGAGCTTTTCGACAAGCATGGCAAGCTGGACAACCTGCAGTCGTTCGTGAGCGACAACGCGCAGGTGATCTACGGAATCTGTCCGGAGTTTAAAGAGGTCGTACTGGTCGAAGAGCCGTTTACGGTACCTGAAAAATACGGTGACGTCGTCCCGATGTACGCCGGTGAAACCATCGGGTGGTCGATCGAGAGTGTCGAGTAAACTGCTGCTGCTCGAAGACGATCTGCTCTTCGGCGAAAGTCTGGTCGACCTGCTTGAGGATGAAGCGTATACCGTCGTACTGTGCCGCAACGGGCAGGAGGCGCTGGATGCGACATTCGAAACACAGTTCGACCTCTACCTTCTCGATATCAACGTTCCGCTTATCGACGGATTGACACTGCTGCGCGAACTGCGCGGTGCGGACGATGAGACCCCTGCTATCTACCTTACCTCCCATCAGGACAAAGAGAGTCTCAGCAAAGGCTTTGAATATGGCGCCGATGATTATCTCAAAAAGCCTTTTGACACCGATGAACTTCTTCTGCGCATCAGGGCATTGCTGCGCCGAAGCAAGGGTCAGGAGCAGTTTGCCGTGGGCAGCCTGGTGCTCGACGAGGCGCACAAAAGCATCAGCTGCAGCGGTGAAGTGCTGAACCTGTCGCAAAAAGAGTACCTGCTGCTCTCGCTGATGATGCGCCATGCGAACCAGACCGTGACAAAAGAGATGATCTCCGATGCGCTTTGGAGCAGCAGCGAGCCCGTGAGCGACGGTGCGATGCGTGTCTACATCAACCGCCTTAAAAGCGAGATCGGAAGCGAGCGGATAGAGAATGTCCGCGGGGTAGGGTACCGCCTTGTTCCGTAACTTTAAACTGGCCATTTTGGCTTTTTATGTCGCGACAGTACTGCTTCTGGTGGTAGGGCTCTATTATGTCGTTATCTACCTTGGCGAGCGGAATCTGCCGCTTATACTTCTTGTGACACTCTCTTTGAGTGTCCTGGCGGGGATAGCCATCGCAAAGATCGCGATCGAACCGCTGCAGGAGTACTTCTTGAACCTTGAAAACTTCTCCAAAGAGACCCTGCACGAGCTGAACCTGCCCATCAACACCATCACGGCAAACACCCAGATGCTTCGGCGTACACTCGACGACGAGAAGAGCCTTAAACGGCTGTCGCGCATCGAGACGGCTTCGGGGATGCTGCAGGAGCGCTATAACGAACTCGACTATCTCATCAAACGGCAGACCAGCAGCGTAGAGCGTGAGACTTTTGAACTCTCGGCACTGCTTCAGGAGCGGATCGACCTGCTGAAAGGGCTCTACCCCAAGATAGAGTTTGTGAGTGATTTAGAGTATCTTACGTTAAATATGGATAAAATCGGTCTAAGAAAAACAATTGACAACCTGATAGAAAACGGGGTCAAATATTCCCATGGCGAAGGGCGTATAGAGGTCCTTTTGAAAGAGCGCAGCCTGCAGATACGCGACTTTGGTATAGGCATGAGCGAAATGGAGCTGTTCCGCATCTTTGACCGCTACTACCAGAGCGATGCGGCGATGCCGGGCTTCGGTATCGGTCTGGGGCTGGTCAAAAGTTTTTGCGACAAAGAGAAGATACAGCTGCACGTGGGTTCAAAAAAAGGCGAAGGAACAGTGATGACACTGGATTTCAAAGAGGTAGTATAAATGGAAGAGATGCAGTTGATGGAAGTGGCCGAACAGGCACTTGACTACGGTATTATCGGGATTTTGACACTTATGAGCATTGTATCGCTGTGGCTCTTTGTCGAACGCTTGATGTTTTACAAGAGTGTTAAAATAGAAGAGTACAAAAACAAGGAGCTGTTCGAGCTGGAGTTGGGCAACAACCTCTCTGCCATTGCGACCATCGGATCGAATGCACCGTATGTCGGTCTCCTGGGTACCGTACTGGGGATCATGCTGACATTTTACGCGCTGGGGGATGTCGGCGAGATGGATCCCAAGAAGATCATGACCGGTCTTGCGTTGGCCTTGAAAGCAACGGCGATGGGTCTGCTCGTAGCGATCCCTTCGATCATCTTTTACAATATGCTCACCCGCAAGATGGAGCGTCTGTTGACCCTGTGGGATGTCCATCATAATGACCCAGGGCAAGCAGGCGAGAAGTAATACGATGAAAAAAATGATATCTCACCAAAGAAGATGCCCAAAAGGCATGTTTGACGTGAGTAAAATAGAAGGGCAGACAATTTTTTTATGAAAAAAATGAAACGATATCTCGGAGGAAAACGTGCCGGTAGGGGCACGTTAGTATCGAGTAAAGTGGCATCAATCGCAACGCGGAGATTTTTTAGATGAAAAAAATGAAGCGGTTCGACCAGATCAATGTCATCCCTTTTATCGACATTATGCTCGTACTTCTTGTGATGGTCCTGACTACCGCTACATTCATCAAGCAGGGTGTCATACCCGTAGACCTTCCTGATGCCAAAGCCAAAGTTCCGCTTGAACAGAGCGAGGAGATCAATCTCTACATAACCAAAACGGGTGAGCTTTACATCGATAAAGAGCTGATAACGCTGGCGGAACTCGAAAAACGCATTCTTTCACAGAGCGGGCAGAGTGTGGTTCTTCGCAGCGACAAAGGGGCGGCATTCGAGCATTTTGTCGCTGTGATGGAGTTGCTGAAACGACTGGAACATGAACAGCTGTTCATAGTAACAAAAGAGTAGTCCGTGATCGAAAAACTGTTTTTTCCCGCGACGTGGCTGATGACGCGCCTCTCCTTGAACAACAAGATGAGGACCCTCTTCGCTTTTGTCGTCATCATGCTGGTGGGCGTGCTGTATGCGGCTGCGGAAAAAATACACAGCGCAACGGTACTTGATACGCTGCTGGTACTCTTGATCTTGTGGTTATACTCGTTCGGCGGCTACTACCTCAATGCCCGCCGCTCCATTGACGAACTGATGGCGATGACCGATAAGGCCGCCAACGGCGATATGAATGCACGCGCGCTGACGTTCGGGCAGGATGAACTCTCGCACATAGGCGAATCGATGAACACGATGATGGCATCGATCAAGCATCACCATGCCTTGCTGAGCGAGTACAAAAGCGCGGTCGATAAAAGCACCCTGGTCATCAAGATAGATACCAAGGGAAAAATCACCTATGCCAACCAGGCGTACCGCCGTCTCAGCGGCTACAACACGCTTGAAAAGTTGATAGGGAAGCCTTACACGGTCTTGTATGCGGAGGATGCCGCAACGCAGCATATGCGGACGTTCTGGGAAGTGATCAGTACCAAAAAGACGTTTCGTTCGGTCTTCGAGCAGAAGGGCAAAGAGGGGGAGCATTTCTTTGTCGAAAGTACCACGGTCCCTATTCTTGACGGAGACGGGGAGATAACGGAGTATATCTCCATCATGCACGACATCAGTGCTTTGAAACAGCACGAACGGGAACTGGAGCTTCAGCTTTACCGGGATGCGCTGACCGCTCTTCCAAACCGCAATGCCCTGCTCAAAGCGATGAGTATCAGCAAAGAGTGCAAACTGATGCTGCTCAACATCGACAACTTCAGCGCCGTCAATACGATCTACGGCGAGAGTGTCGGAAACGACGTTTTATGCAGGGTGGCTGAACACCTGAAAAGACTCATCACCAATGAGCATTTACAGCTTTTCAAGCTTTCATCCGATGAGTTCGCCATTTTGGCGGACGAGTTCATCACCGAAGCTTTTTTTCATGAAGACCTTGTGATGATCTCGCACGCTCTAAACCCTTTGAAGCTGCTCCTTTCAGAACATGAGGTCACTATCCGGGTCAGTATAGGCGCGGTCATCGCTGCAAGGCAGCAGGGGAGCCGTTCGCTCATGACGATGGCGGACATCGCACTTAAAAAAGCGAAATCACGCCCTAAATCGTACTATTTCTACTCGGAGGAAGTCGATACCTCCTTGCAGCTTGAACACAACCTCGAGACGCTTGAACAGCTTGAAAATGCGATCAAAAACGAGACCATCATCGGCCATTATCAGCCGATATACAATGTCAAGACCAAACGGGTTGACAAGTTTGAGACCCTGATGCGGCTGGTCGACGACAAGGGAGAGATCCACTACCCGACGGAGTTTATCCATGTGGCAAAAGGCGCGCGCCTTTACGCAAAACTGACACGCCAGATCATACTGCAGACGATCGGCAAAGCGCTGGAAAACCCCGAAATCATCTTTACGGTCAATATCTCTATCGAAGATATCACGGATACGCGTACGAGCGAGTTCATACTCGAGCACCTGCGCAGCAGCCGTTGTGCCGAGCAGATCGTTTTTGAAGTGGTGGAGTCTGAAGAGATCGACAACAACAAGGATGTGAAGCTATTTTTCAATGAACTGAAAAAAGCGGGGGCATCCATCGCAATTGACGATTTCGGAAGCGGCTATTCAAACTATGCCTATATGTTCGATATGGGGGTCGACCTGATCAAGATCGACGGTTCGCTCATCACCAATATCGAGAACGATATCAACAAGCAGCGTATAACCGCGTCCATCATCAACATGGCGCATGACCTTGATCTTAAAACGGTCATAGAGTTTGTCGGCAACAAAGAGGTGTTTGACCTCGTCGTAGCGATGGGGGCTGATTTTATACAGGGGGTCTACATCGGCTCCGCTGCTGCGCAGCTGCAGTTCAATACCCCTCGGGCAACAGTCTGATAGCCGACGCTTCCGTCTTCTCCTGATCTTTGTTCAGGGTTTCCATAACGTCTGACGTATTGTTCTCGAACTGCTTTGGCGGATGTTCCTGCGGGGTATGCAGGGCCTTGGTGAGCAGATAAAAAAGTATCATCATGACGACGACGGCTCCGTAGAGCATCAGGTAGCGGCGGATATGTTTGGGTTCAAATGGCTGTTTCATGCAGGTATTATAGTCCAATCCGCACAGCTAAGTCACAAAATACAGCGGCGCTGAAATATTAAGTGAAGTTGTGTAGTTAATAGTAACCATAATGCTCAATTATATAACAGCGGGGTATGGGTAATATTATATATCTTGAAATAATGGCGTTACTATGGGTAAAGCGTTTTCACCGGACCGTCTTGTCGATTATCTGCATCAGAACATTTTTGTCAAAGATACACAAGGCGTTTATATTTTCTGCAACCGTGCCTATGCCCAGCTGCTCGGGATCGAGGCCGATGCTATTGCCGGTAAAAACGATTATGACTTCTTCCCCAAAGAGATCGCTGAAAAATACCGGGAGGACGACCGGGCTATTGTCGAAGAGGGCGTGACTGTCGATGCGCGTGAAGAGATCGTCGTCGACGGTGAAGTGTGGACGATAAAGAGCGTTAAAAAGCCTGTTTACGACGATGAGGGGAACATCACCGCGATTGTGGGGATCTTCTGGGACATCACGGAGACTGTACGCAGGGAAAATGAACTTACGGAGATAAAAGAGGGGCTCAAGCAGGCGCAGCAACTGGCAAAAATAGGGCACTGGGAACTGAACCTTGTCAAAAATACACTCTACTGGTCCGATGAGGTCTACCGTATCTTCGGTTTGAAACCGCAGGAGTTCGGTGCGACATACGAGGCGTTTTTGAACTATGTCCACCCCGATGACGTGGCACTGGTAAACGAAGCGTATACCTCCTCCGTCGCCAATAAGAGCGGCTACCACATCACACACCGCATAGTCAGGCATGACGGGAGTGTCGGTTTTGTCGAAGAGCGCTGCACGCATGACTTTGACGAGGAGGGGAGTGTCATCCGTTCCATCGGAACGGTCCACGATATCTCCGAACGCAAAGAGCAGGAAAAAGAACTGGCTTTGGCGGGAGAGGTATTTAAAAATATCAACGACGGCATTATCATCACGGACCCGCAGCAAAATATCATCCAGGCCAATGCTGCATTTTTGAAGATATCGGGCTACTCACGCGAGGAAGTGATCGGAAAGCGGCCGAACATACTCAGTTCGGGCTGGCATGACGAGCTTTTCTATGCTGAGATGTGGCGCAGCCTCGAGATCAACGCATCCTGGGAAGGGGAGATACTCGACCGCCGTAAAAACGGTGAACTTTATGTCGCTGAACTTGTCATCACCGCCGTCAAAGATGAAAACGGCAACCTTACCAACTATATAGCCATTACCAGTGATATCACAGAGCGCAAAGAGAAAGAGAAGCAGATACGCAATCTCGCCTATTACGACCCGCTGACGCAGCTGCCTAACCGTGTACTGTTCAAAGAGCGTGTTGAGCAGCGTCTGCATACTGCCAAGCGCAAAGAGCAGATACTGGCACTCTTCTTTTTCGATCTTGACAACTTCAAGATGATCAACGATACCATGGGACATATTATGGGTGACGAGCTGCTCAAGGCCGTTGCTGAGCGGGTGAGCACCGTACTGCGCGAAGAGGACTCCCTGTCGCGCCTCGGCGGCGACGAGTTTACCGTCATGCTGGAGAACGTGCAGGACCTTTCGCAGCTTACGACAGTGGCGAACAAGATACTTTCATGTTTTCATGAACCGTTTAGCGTCGAAGGCAAAGAGATATATTCAGCGTGCAGTATCGGTATCAGTACTTTTCCCGATGACGGCGGAGATTTTGACAGCCTGATCAAAGCTGCGGATACGGCGATGTATCATGTCAAGGATGCCGGTAAAAACAGCTACCAGTTTTTCATGGACGAGATGAACGTGAAAGCGATGCAGCGTCTTCGCATCGAGAACGATTTGCGCAATGCGTTGGGCAAGGAGGAGTTTTTCCTTGTTTACCAGCCCAAGATCGACCTGAAGAAAAAGAGGGTCTACGGCATGGAAGCGTTGATCCGCTGGAAGCATACGGAGCGCGGCATGATCTGGCCGGATCAGTTTATACCCGTCGCCGAAGAGACGGGACTGATTTACGAGATCGGTCTGTGGGTTTTGCAGCAGGCGTTGGAAGATACCCTGAAGCTTCATCAAAAAGGGTTCGATGATCTCGTCGTATCGGTCAATGTCTCAAGTGTACAGCTGAAAAACGACCTCTTTGTCGATGATGTCCTGGCTGTTATAGAAAAGACGGGTATCGAATGCAGGTTTGTCGAGCTGGAGATAACAGAGAGCGCCCTTGTCCATGACATCGAGAGTGTTTTAGAGAAACTCGAGCGGCTGCATGCCAACAATATCCATCTGGCGATCGATGACTTCGGTACCGGCTACTCATCGTTGAGCTATCTGAAAAAATTCCCGGTCCATACACTGAAGATCGACAAAAGCTTTATTCTGGATATCGATAAAGACCCCGATGACCGCAGTATCACGACGGCAATCATCGCGATGGCGAAGAGCCTGAACCTCAATATCATCGCCGAAGGTTCGGAGACCCAGGAGCATATTGATGTGATAAGGGAGCTGGGATGCCATCAGGTGCAGGGCTATTTCTTTGGAAAACCTATGCCCTATGCCGAGTTCCTGACACACGTGGGAGAGTGCAAGGTGTGTGAAGAGCCTCTCAGCTCTTGTCTAGACTGTAACGTCCCGCACCCATAAAGGCGATGGCCAGCGCCGACGCGAGGTAGAGTGCCGGCAGTTCGATCGCCCATCCGCCGTGGCGGCTCAGTGAGAAAAGGTCTCCCGAGTGGGCGAGGAAGATAGCACTCATCATCGTAAAGGCTACCAGCAGTGCCGCGATACGTGTTTTGTACCCGACGATCAGCAGCAGAGGGGCAAGGACTTCACCGAAAAAGATGCCGTAGGCAACAAACTCCGGAAGGTGCGCGGAGGCCAGCATACCTTTGAGCGGTCCGACACCGTGATTAAGTTTGGCGATACCGTGAAAGAGCATCATAATACCCACACTGACACGCAAAATGAGTTTTCCAAGATCGCTGTTGTTCAGCAGTTTGTCCATGTGTTTGCTCCAGAGGATAGATAGCGTACTATACAGTAATTCCGCATACTTTTTCCAGCCTTAGGCAAGGCGCAGGTGAAAGAGCAGAAGATCACTCGCTTCGAGAATATTCAGCTGGATCTCTTGGGCATCGGTGAATGCGATGGCGTCGCGTGCGCCAAGGGTCTCCCCTTCAAGCTTTATACTCCCGTCAATGACGAAGAGGTAGAGGCCGTTGCATTTGGGCAGAAGGCTAAGAGACTCTCCCGTGCCGAAGCGTCCGCGGCAGATTTCCGCATCCTGGTGGATGTGCAATGCACCCGGGCTGCCCAAACCTGAAGCGATGGGCAGAAAATTCCCCTCGAACATGTCGGCCCCGTAGCGTTTCTGGGCATAGGCCGGGGTGATATTCTTCTCGCGCGGGTGTATCCAGATCTGAAAAAGTTGCAGCGGCACGCTATCGGAGGGATTGAATTCGGAGTGCATGACACCGCTGCCCGCGCTCATGCACTGTACCTCCCAGGCAGAGGTCGTACCGTGATGCCCCATGCTGTCCTCATGCTCGACGCTGCCTTGTGTGACAATGGTGATGATCTCCATGTCACGGTGCGGGTGCATGCCAAACCCTGACTCCGGAGCAATGGTGTCGTCATTGATGACGCGAAGCGGACCGAATCCCATCCGCTCTAGGTTACGGTACTCGGCAAAACTGAACGAAAAGCGGCTTTGCAGCCAGCCATGCTCGGCAGAACCGCGCTCGTCGGAGCGCTGGATGGTATAGTGCATGGGGACTCCTCTTGCATAAGTGGATGAGAGTAAAAGAATATACTAACCAAGAGAGATATGTGTAAGCTTCATAAATGTGACAAGGGTCTGTCTTTAAGGAATACAGCTTTATCGAACCGGCACCGAAGCGAGGTCATTGGAAGGTGTCGTATTAGGGGGTTTATTATGCGGCGGAGTGCCGCAAGGGAAGAGCTTACTCTTCGGTATCGTCGTAGATACCTTCGACATCGATGGAGATCTTGACCTTGTCGCCTACGAGCAGGCCGCCGGTCTCAAGCGTTTTATTCCATGTCAGACCGAAATCTTTACGGTCGATCTTTCCGCTGAGTGAGAAGCCGGCACGCTGGTTGCCCCACGGGTCTTTGATGACGCCGCCGTTTTCATACTCCAGGGTTACTTTTTTGCTGATCCCACGGATGGTAAGCGTACCGGTGACTTCGTCGCCTTCCGCTTTATCGAGGACGAATTTCATTTCAGGATGGTTCGCTACATCGAAAAAGTCGGCAGAGCGCAGGTGGTTGTCACGTTTTTCGATGCCTGTGTCGATGGAGTTGACATCGACGGTCGCCTCGAGTTTGGTGAGCAGTCCCGTTTTTTCATCGTAGGCAAACTCTGCGTAAAACGATTTGAACTTGCCCGAAACATTGGTGATCATCATATGTTTGATCTTGAAGTCGACGCTGGTATGGGATTCGTCAAGCATGTAGTTACCGCCGAAGAGAGTGGCAGTGCTGAGCAGCAGTGCTGCGATTGTACTGGTGATTTTCATAGGTTCATTCCTTATATGTTGGGTTCTATGAGACTATTTTGCCGTAGATAACTTAGGGTGTACTAGATAAGAATTAGTAATGTTTTGATGTCAAAAAAGATAAAGACAAACGGAAGGGATGAATAAGGGGGGGGACAATGTATTTTTGGCATGATGTAAATGCCTATTTGAGAATACAAATTACATTTTGTTAAAATGCATTAATAAGATAATTTATAAAGAATGGAATGAACTCATGGATACAAAAAATACGTTTGCATTTACAATGCCCCTCCTGAATAAGTCTGAGGAACATGAATTGATAGCTTCATGCGGCGAGCTCGGTGCCGATCCCAGTTCAGAATATTTTACAAAGCGTACAAAAAATATCGCATTTGTGATGTGCATCGAAGGGCAATGGTTCCAAATGCGTGCGAACCATTTTATTCAACCGGAACATTACAATGACTTTTCCGGTGGTTATAAACGTTCTTACAGGGAGTTTCCAAAAACATTTTTGGAATGTAAAGCGACGCAAAAGGTTCTTTCTACGTTTAAGGCACTCAATGATATTCCTGATGGTGAATTGATTTTAATTCAAGTGCAGTCAAGCCTTGTGAGCGAAAATGATGCAGACAGATGTTTGACAGGACAAGGTATCCACTCTGATGGTGCGGACAGGGCGATGGTGGTTGCTTTGGCACGCGAAAATATCACTGGAGCTGAGAATGCGGTTTATGCAGACTTGAAAGGGGAACAGACACTCGTAGAACCTTTTACTTTGGAGGAAGGGCATGCATTATTGTGGCAGGACAATAGTGTATTTCACTATGTAGGACCCGCACAAGTGATTGATCCACGACGCGAAGGAGTCCGGACTGTTCTTATAGCCCATTATCCTGCTACGCAGTACTTAAGTGGAAAAATAAATCCAAACAACTCTCTTAAAACCAATGAGGTAGAAGAAAGCCTGCGGCTAAGAAATAAATAATCGATTCGGTGTAAAAATTATTGTTTGTGATTGGAATTCGCCAAGTGGCGAATTCTTGGAGAGAGTGGACTCCGTCGGATTATAGTCTATATTGTTGACTATTTTATGTGAAGCCTTCGGTGGTGCCGTTGGCACATCACCTACGGTTTCGTTCGCCGAAATGACAAGAAATTGTCTAAGCAGTTCGCCCTTCGGTGGTGTTCGC
>JBFEWT010000036.1:0-17678 GCA_041546225.1 Sulfurimonadaceae bacterium | reverse complement strand
TTCCATGGCATCGGCATGCTGCAGCGGGTCAAAACCAAGGTGGGCACCTTCGGGAAGTTGCGGTGCTATCTCCGCATTCCAGCGCATGATAAATTCGATGGCGGCATGGGAAAAGCGGGAGAACACACGGCTCTCGAACTGCTCGAAACTCTCACCGGTTTTCTTGCAGGCTTTATAGCCCAGCATCAGCTGTTCGACGTAGTATCGGGCTTTGTCCAGGGGAACGGAACGCATGACGCTGTAGCCGTTCTTGTTCAGCAGGGTTGATTTGCCGCCGAGCAGGATGTGCACGCCGTAAACGGTCTCGCCGTTCACTTTCGCCTTGCACCCTTCAAACCCTATATCAGCTATCTCATGCACGCCGCACCCTTTGACACAGCCTGACCAGTGCATGCGCACTTTTTCGCCGGCCTCCAGCGGTACGGCTTCGCTCAGGTACTGGGCCATCTCTATGGCATCTGGCTTATTAGGGATGACGCCGAAAGGGCAGTGTTCGCTGCCTGCACAGGCGACCATATGGTTAAAGTAGGGGGTCGAGAGGTTGGAAAAACGTTCAAAGGGCTTGCGTGTCAGTGCCGCAGCGATGTTCTCCTGTCTAACACCGAGCAGGTAGAGGTTTTGGGTGGTGGAGATGCGCAGCTCGGCGTTGCCGAGCTCTTCGGCGACATGTGCCGCCTCTATCATGGCGCTGCCGCTGAAGAGGCCTGAGGGTACGACCATCTGAAGCGCGTAACTGCCGTCTTTGAGATGGATGCGTCCGCTCGCTTCATCGGTACGCGGCAGCGAGACCAGTGACTCGCCCGCCGTTTTAAACGAACGCCCCGCGACACTTTCGATCTCCTGAACAACGGTCGCCATGTCCGCTTCTCTGATAAGGAAGTAGAGGCGATTCTTGTTGCGGCTGTCACGGAAACCGAAATCGCGGAACACTTGCATGAGCGCTCTAAAGAACTGAGGGACTTCATCGGCGGTGACGAAGACGTTTGCCGCTTCGGCAAGCACGCCGACCTTTCCGCCGAGGTAGACGTTAAAACCGTATTCACCCCCTTTTTCAGCCAGGGCAAAACAGCAGTCGTGGGCGAAGAGGTTGCAGCGGTTGGTGTGCGAACCGCTGATGGCCGCGTTGAACTTGCGCGGGAGTGCGGCGATCCACGCATCGTTTTTTAAAAAGAGCGACTGCATCTTCTCGATGATGGGGTAGGTGTCGATGATGTTGTCATGCGCATGACCGTCAAGGGGGTCGCTGAGGATATTTCTGAAGTTGTCCACACCGGTCTGGTAGGTGGTGATGCCGACTTCTTCGAGTTCGCCTAACAGCGCCGGGATGTCTTCGATACGCAGGTAGCGCAGCTGCACCTGCATGCGTGTGGTGAGGTCGATATAGTCGTTGCCGTAGTCGCGGGCGACTTTGCCGATGACCTTGGCCTGCATGGCATTCAGCGCACCGCCGGGAATGCGTACGCGCAGCATAAACCGCTCCGGTGTGGCGGCACGGTCAAAGAGTCCGAAACATTTGAGAAAGTAACTCATGTCTTCAGGAGCGATGCTTCCGTAGCCCTGTTCAGCATAGTGCTGCAGCTTCTCAAGTGCGTCGTGGTAGCTGCGCTGCTCTTTGAGAAGCTCGATCTTGTTGCGTTTGGTGTGTTTTGCGGTTATCTCGGCGAGACGCATGGCTTTTCCTTTATAAGGGCGTTTTGATCAGGCAGTTGAGGTCTGAAAAGGGGGGAGTGGCTGCCTGATCAAACCGCCCGTAGACGGTTTGGCGTGTCTGCAGCAACGGCTACTCGTCCTCTTTGGCGTATTTTTTGTACAAAAAGTCGAGAATCGCTTCGCGGCAGCGTATATACTCGGGGTCGTGCTGCAGTTCGACACGGTCGCGGGGGCGCTCCAGGTTAACTTCGAGTATCTCGCCGATGGTCGCGGAGGGCCCGTTGGTCATCATGATGACGCGGTCTGAAAGTAGTACCGCTTCGTCCACATCGTGCGTGATGATGATGACGGTGTTTTTGACGTTTTGCTGGATGCGCATCAGGTGCTCTTGCAGGTTGGCCCGTGTTAACGAGTCCAGTGCGCCGAAGGGCTCGTCCATCAGCAGGACCTGAGGCTTGATGGAGAGCGCACGTGCAATTCCCACACGCTGTTTCATACCGCCGGATATCTCACCGGGGTATTTGTCACGGGCATGGTCGAGATTGACCATGGTGATGAATTTCTCGACACGTTCGGCCACTGCTGCCTTGTCCAGTTCAGGCATCACTTTTTTAACGGCCATTTCGATGTTCTGATAGACGCTCAGCCACGGCAGGAGAGAGTGGTTTTGAAATACCACCGCACGCTCAGGTCCCGGACTGTTGATCTCCTTGTTGTTAAGGAAAATGCCTCCGGATGTATTCATGTCGAGACCCGCTATCATGTTCAGCAGGGTCGATTTGCCGCAGCCGGAGTGGCCGATGATGGAGATGATCTCGTTCTCCTGTATCTCCAAATCAACGTCTTTGACGGCAACATACTCTTTGCCTCCTCCCAAAGGGAAGACTTTATCTACTTTTTCAAGACTTAAAAATTTACCCATTGTATGCTCCTTACACGCGTTTTCTGTAGTCAAAGAAGTCTGCGATCAGACCCATGATGATGTCGAGGGTAAACCCGACCACACCGACGATGATAATACCGATGATGATGTTATGGTAGTTCAGGTTGTTATACTCATCCCAGATCCAGAAGCCGATGCCGATACCGCCTGTGAGCATTTCCGCCGCAACGATGACCAGCCATGCGATGCCAAGGCTCAGGCGCATTCCCGTAAAGATGTACGGAACCGCGACGGGAAGAATGATCTTGCGTACTTTTTCCATCGGGGTGAAACAGAGTACCTTCGCTACGTTCAGATAGTCTTCATTGACACTGCGCACTCCCAGTGCCGTATTGATGATGATCGGCCAGATGGAGGTGATGAAAATGGTCGCGATCGCTGTCATGTTGATGTCCTGAAAGACAAACAGCAGCAGCGGCAGCCATGCAAGCGGCGACACAGGCTTGAATATCTGGATATAGGGGTTGAGCGCGATCATGAAGTTCTTGCTCATACCGACAAGCAGCCCTACTGGGACACCGACAAGGATCGCCAGTATAAACCCGCCGAAAACGCGTTCAAGAGACATCAGGATCTGCCAAAAGATACCTTTGTCGTCTTCATTCTCAACATAAAACGGATCGGCAAGAACACCGGTCAGCTCATCCCCATCGGAATTAACTCCGCCAAAGGCGCTGATGTAGGTATCGCCCGGGGTTGGGAAATCTTCGACATTGTTTGCCAATGTTCCCCATGCACCGATGATGACGATCAGTACCATTAGCGGCAATAAGATTCTTTTTATACTCTCTTGACTCATTGTTTTCTCCTGGATCTCACGGCAGACCTGTAGCGTGCCCGTGTTATGAGGGGTCAAGCCCCTCTTTATTCTGTAATTATTTTTGGGTGAATGTGACTTATTTCGTCACGTATTTCGGATCGGCACAGCCGGCTGGTCCGTAAGGACAGACATAATCAGGCTGTTCGGTCTTGACCGTCCAGTCGTTTGCCTTAAGAAGCTCCTCTTTGGAGACTTTCGAATTGGTCACCTCGAAACTGAAGATATACTCCACAGCTTTGTTCGGGTCCCATACCTTGCCGTCCATGAACATGTTGTGCTCATCGACTCCGTCTTTCTTCCATGCGCTTGGAGGCAGGGAGTAACCCACTTCTTTCGCTGCGACTTCGAAGAGGTCCGGACGGTAGGTCTTCTCGATGACTGCTTTCATGTCCACCGGTTTATCCAGCTGACCCCAGCGGTACATCTGTGTAATGAACCACATACCGTGGCTGTAGAACGGGTAGGCCGCGTAGTAGTTGGCAAAGACGTTAAACATCGGGTTGGGCTCTGAATCCTGCCCCTTGATGTACTGGAACGTACCCGTCATGGACTTCTCAAGGACGTTGACAGGCGCTTTGACGTAGTTTGGTTTGCTCAGGATCTTTGCCGCTTCTTTACGGTTTTCCCATGAAGCGTCCAGCCACATCTGCGCTTCGATGACCGC
Source organism: Sulfurimonadaceae bacterium (assembly GCA_041546225.1). Classification (GTDB taxonomy): domain Bacteria; phylum Campylobacterota; class Campylobacteria; order Campylobacterales; family Sulfurimonadaceae; genus JBFEWT01. The sequence continues at coordinate 13,601 of JBFEWT010000036.1, read as the reverse complement.
TTTCATGACCGCTTTTGTCGTTTCGGGGTTGTTCTTGACAAAGTCGGCACGTGCCTGCAGTACTTTTTCCGGGTTGTTGTTCCAGATGTCGTAGTTTGTTACCAGTGCCGAACCCTTCTTCTTAAGAACGATACGCTCGTTCCACGGCTCGCCTACACAGTACCCCTCGATGTTACCCGCGATGAGGTTGCTGGGCATGGTCGGAGGCGGGAACGGTTTGATCGTCGCATCACGGTCAGGCTCGATACCCGAACTTGCCATCCAGTAACGCAGTTCGTAGTTGTGCGTTGATACCGGGTGGACCATCCCGAAGTTCAGAGGCTGGTATTTATCGCCCTCGCTCGCATGCTTGGCATCGATGTACTTTTTCAGTGCTTCAGAACCTAACGGACGTTTTTTCTCGTCCATGCCATGTTTTTTCATCTCATCGATGATGTTGTTCCCGAACGTGATACCGTTGCCGTTATAGTCAAGGCTCAGCAGGGCTACCAGATCGGCGTCACCGTTGATGCCCAGTGTAGCCGCGATCGGCATGCCTGCCAATGCATGGGAGAAATCATACTCACCGCTGATTACCTTCTGCTGGATACCCGGCCAACCGCCGCCCTCTTTTGCTACATGTACATCGAGGCCGTACTTTTCAAAAAAGCCTTTCTCTTTGGCTATGACCAGAGGCGCACAGTCGGTCAGGGCGATAAACCCTATCTTGAGTTTTTTCTTCTCTACTTCCGCCATCAGTGAAGTGGCGGCCAGGCTCAGGCCCAGTCCTGCTATAGCAATCGTTTTGATGAGTTTCATTGCTTTCATATCTTTACTCCCTTGTTTAAAATAAACTGACTACAAACGTTTGATTCGAAAATTGTACATCTTATTGAGACTTTAAAATGCATATAACTGATTAAAAAATATACACTAATCTTAAAATTTCCTGATTGTTATCTGCCATAATGACGTCAGAAAGAGAAGAATTCACAGGCATATATATAGTATATAAAGGAATGAGATGTTGAAATCGGTATGTGGCTACTGCGGGGTGGGGTGCGGTCTTGAATATGAACCCGATAAACTGGTCGGGGACCTTAGTTATCCGGCTAATGAAGGAGCGGTCTGCGCGAAGGGTGTCAGCGAACTGATGAGCATCGATACACCGACACGTCTGCTGCGTCCGCATATCCGTGAAACGCATAACAGGCTTTTTGAACCGTTGTCATGGGATATGGCGATCAGTGTCATCGCCGACAAGATACGTAAAAGCGACCCCAAACGTATAGGACTTTACCTCTCGGGACAGCTGCTCAGTGAAGATTACTATGTCGCCAACAAACTGGGCAAGGGGTTCATCGGTACCAATAACGTCGATACCAATTCGCGTACCTGTATGTCGAGTGCGGTCGTTGCCCATAAAAAAGTGTTCGGTGCCGATTATGTTCCGGTACGTATGAACGATGTCAACCATGCCGATCTTCTTATTCTCGCCGGGGCCAACCCCGCCGAAGCGCATGTGGTCTTTCATAACAAGATAAAAAAAGCGCGCAAACGCGGTTTAAAAGTGGTCGTGATCGATCCGCGTTATACAGAGACCGCGCAGCACGCGGACCTCTATCTTCCCATCCGTGTCGGCAGCGATATCGATTTTTTTAACCTTGTCGCACGGCGTATTATAGAAGACGGCAGAGTCGACGAGACGTATCTCGATAAGCATGTCAACGGTTATGATCACTACAGGGGCAAGATGCTGCGTACCCCGAAAAAGAAGATGCTTAAACGCTGTGACATCGACGAAGAGCAGTTTGAGGCGTTTATGAAACTCTTTTACAGTTCGGAAAACATCATCTCTGCCTGGACGATGGGCTTGAACCAGAGTGTGCAGGGGGTGGATAAAAACTTTGCCATCATCAATCTGCACCTGCTTACGGGCAAGATCGGAAGAGAAGGGAACGGCCCGATGTCGCTGACGGGCCAGCCTAACGCCATGGGCGGTCGTGAAGTAGGCGGACTCTCGACGATGCTGGCGGTCCATCTGGATTTCGATGAAGAGTCAATCGAGAAGGTGTCGCAGTTCTGGGGGACTCAAAACATTGACGACAAACCGGGATTGACCGCTTTTGAGATGATCGAAGCGGCAGAGAAGGGAAAGATCGACATGCTTATAATCGCGCATACCGACCCGGTCTACCATCTGCCAAATCGAGCGCGGGTAGAAGCGGCATTGAAAAAAGTCCCGTTTGTCGTGGAGATCAATGCGTATGATGACAGTGAGACAAAACAGTTTGTCCATCTTCGTCTTCCGGCGGCTCCATGGGGTGAAAAAGAGGGAACCCAGACCAATATGGATCGAACAGTGATGCGTCAGGAGCGGCTTACTCGCCGCTCTATAGACTGTAAACCGGACTGGGAGATCTTTGCCATGATCGGCAGGAAACTCGGTTTCGAGAAGGCGTTTGCCTTCACAAGCCCGAAAGAGGTTTTTGAGGAGTACAGTCGCATGACGCGCCTCAGTCCGCAGGGACACCTGAACCTTTATGAAGCCGATTACGAGGCACTGAAAGAGGCTCCTTTCGTCTGGGGCGAGGGCCTCTTTGAGAAACATGAGTATTTTACACCCGATAAAAAAGCGAACATCTTCTTTGTCGAGAACCTGCGCCGTTCCGAGCGCATAACGCTTGATTATCCCTATGTACTCATAACCGGACGTATACGCGACCAGTGGCACAGCATGACAAAAACAGGATTTGTCACGAGACTGCAAAAGCACAAGCCCTCCAGTTTTGTAGAGATGAATTCCGAAGACGCTCGGGAACTCGGCATCGCAGATGGAGACCGTGTGAACGTGGCTACTGCTCGGGGCGAACTCATCCTGCCCGCCTGTGTGAGTGATGATATCCGTCCAAAAACCCTTTTCATCCCGGTCACGGAGCGTCGTATAAACTATCTGACGAACGACCTCCTCGACCCGCAATCAAAAGAGCCCGATTACAATCATAACGCGGCCAGAGTTAGCCGCTTTTAGTTCTCATTTGAAGAAGAGTGTGATAAAAATATAATATAAGTACAGGAAATATCTTAAAATATTTTGTGATGAAATGATTACAATTTAGTTTCAGTGATGTATAATCATTGTAGATGGGGTTTAATATTCCAACTGGGTCTTTTGTTACATTGTGGTAATAACACAATATTATAATTTCGTCACATATTTAATGTATGAGGGTGCACAGTGGGTCACATCCGTGATTTAGAACGTATAATGGTAATCAACTCCTACACGCAGAACAAAGCGGGGGTTGATAGGGTAGGTGAGTTGTTTGACGAGTGGCTGGCGCCGCTTGGCTATGAGGTTATCCGCTACGAGCGTGAATTGATAGGTGAGCACCGCTATTACCGTTCTGCCAGAAAAGAGGGCAAGAAAGTCTTGCTGCTGGGGCATCTGGATACGGTTTTCCCGCCGACGACGTTTGACCATTTTGAAGAAGATGACGAATGGATATACGGGCCGGGCGCATGTGATATGAAAGGGGGCAACATCGTCGCCCTCGAAGCGCTGCGCAATCTGCACCGCGAAGGGGTGGAGATCACCAATGTGGATGTCCTCTTCGTCAGCGACGAAGAGACAGGAAGTGACGACTCGAAACTTGTCACTGCCGAACTGGCCAAAGAGTATGACTACTGCCTGGTCTTTGAGGCGGCGGGACCGAACATGGAGGTAGTGACCGGGCGTAAAGGCGTGGGCACTTTTACCATCGATATCGAAGGTGTCGCGAAACATGCGGGGAACCATTATGCCGACGGTGTGGATGCCAACCTCGAAGCATCCTATAAACTGCAGGCGCTTGTCGCATTGACGGACCTTGAAAAAGGGACGACGGTCAATGTCGGCAAAATGGAGGGCGGCATCGGTGCAAATACCATCTCGCCCAAGGCGCACCTGCTTTTCGAGCTGCGTTACAAAGTGGCCGAAGAACGCGACCGCGTACTGGCCGCCATTGATGCCATCGTGGCAAAAAGCTACGTGGCGGGCACCAGGGCAACACTGGGCGGCGGTATCCAGCGCGACGTGATGCAAAACAGCGAAGCTACACAGCGTTTTATCGCAGACATCGAACGTATCAGCGGGAAAAAACTGCTCAGCGAAGAGCGCGGCGGGGTAAGCGACGCAAATATCATGAGTGCCAACGGCGTTGTTACGCTTGATGGTTTCGGCCCTTTCGGCGACGGAGACCATACGGTGCATGAACGCGCACTCAAAAGCAGTTTTGGCGAACGTATCGAATTGACGACAACACTGTTAAGACACTTTACACAACATTTTGATTTCGGAGGGGAGTAATGAGAAAAGCGGGCATATGGATGTATACAAACAGCGGCGGTGATGTCATTCAGGAAAAGATAGCTGCAAAACTGCGTGAACGCGAGATAGAGACAGTGTTGGGGCTGGACCTGCGTTTTGCCCACGGCGGTAACGAAGGTATCGTCTGCAACGGCGTTAACATGTGTGACGACCTGGACCTTTTCTTCTCTTATAATGCAGGCGAACAGACAGTGGCGCAGCTCTATATGTATGAGACCATCAGCCACTGTATACCGACTGTCAACAATTTTCAGTCGTTTATGATCGCAGAGGACAAGTTCAAGACCAATATGCTGCTGCGAGCTGCAGGCGTGAACACATCCGACTTTTTCATCGGCCACCGCGAAAAGCCGGAACTGATCATCGAAAAATTTGATCAGTGGGGTAAAATGGTCTTCAAACCGGTTGACGGATGGGGCGGAACCGGTATGGCGCTTCTTGAAAACCGCGCGTCATTTGACGTACTGATGCCGTTCTTGAACCAGATGGACATGCGTCACATCTATATAGAACGTTTCATCAAAAATGACTTTAGCGATTACCGTGTCGATATCGTCGATGGCGAGTTTATCGGCTGTTACGGGCGCAAAGCGGGCAACCGTGACTGGCGTACGAACGTCACTTCCGGCGGCAGTGTCATCCTGCGTGAGCCAAACGACGAGATTGTCGATCTTGCCATTCGCGCAACCAAGGCGATCGGTCTTGAGATCGGCGGGGTAGACATCCTTTATGACACTGAACGTGAAGAGTATGTCGTACTTGAAGTCAACGGCATCCCGGCATTCGCTACACCGGAACAAGAGGCGATGGGGCTTGACTTCAATGACAGAAAAATCGACAAAATCGTAGAGCTGATAGACCGAACAACACAAAAATAAATTTTTTTACAGGAGAGAGTATGAGTCAGAAAAAACTACCGAAACTGGGACTGCTGTATCTGGACTATGTCCTTCGCTTTTTCGATAAAAGCAACTTTAAAGGGTGGCCGGACAAGATCGAGACTGTTACCTACCACTGGAAAAACGACAAGAACCGTCTGATAAAAGAGATCAAAAGCAAAGGAATCGATGTGCTGGTGGGGAACATCCCCGCGACGGCGTACGAGACATTTGTCGAGATCTCCAGAGAACTTCCGAATGTACGTTTTATCCCTTCCATAGAGACACAGTTCCCGAACAAGTCCAAAGAAAACGTGACACTCTTCTGTAAAAAATACAATATAAAAGACCCCAAGACAGAGATCTTCTATGATGTCAAAGCGGGCTACAAGTACCTTGAGACGGCGACATACCCGAAGATCGTCAAGCGCTCATACGGCCCGTCGAACTACGGCGGCTACTATGTCCACAAGGTGGACAACAAGCACGAAGCGAAGGCACTCTTTGACAAAGAGAAGTATGTCCCTATGTACATCCAGGACGCCATCGACCTCAAAGACGGCGGCGACCTGCGCGTCATGCTCATCGGCCACAAGCCCATCTGTGCTTTCTGGCGCTACTCGGGCGCGGGCGAGTGGATCACCAACACCTCTCAGGGCGGTTCCATGAGCTACGAGAACGTCCCGATGAACGCGCTCGAACTCGCCGTGAAAGCGTCCAAAGCGGCTAAAGCCGAGTACTGGGCGTGTGATATCGCCATCGATGCGAAGACGGGCGAAGCGTACATCCTGGAGTGTGCGACGGCATTTGCCGCGTTCCCGTACATCCGCGACTGGATCGGACAGTACATCATGTGGGACCTGAGCGAAGGGCGTTTCCGCCTGCCGCATATCCCGCTCTTCTCATGGGAAGAACTGGGCAAGATCGATGCTTCGCTGTTGCGTACAATGCGCAACATCCACTTCGCGGCATATTCGCCTTCGGCTGACGGCGCGTATTGGCTTAAAGATAAAGAAGACGGATTCGATATGGAGCTGACGGATGAATCCGATCCTTCGGATGTCCCTGATTCGATCGCACCGGTCGCTGATGAGAACGACCTCCCCGAGGAAGTAAAGGCTTCGGCTGACGAGAACGAAGAGTCTTCGCCTATCACGTCGCAGGAGTGTTTCGAGTTCAGCAATGTGACACTGACGCAGCTGCTGACACTCTACGGAATGGACGATGATACGGCAGTACGTATCAAAGAGCTTATTGAAAGTGCGGAAGTCAGCTCTTTTGAAGGGCTTGCCGAGTATGATTTCATCTCTAAAACACAGTTAAAACAGTGGGGCAAAGCGTTTAAATAAGCTTTGTTTTCCTGACATGTAAAGGGTACGCGTGAGACAGCAGTACAGCTCCTACGACGAGTGTGTCGATTTTTTCAAAGCAGCACAAAAAAGTCATCCTGACCTCTTCCGTGTAGAGACTATCGGCAGCACATGGGAAGAGCGTGACATTATCGCCGTGACAGTCAGCAACGGCATGAAAGAGGCCGACAGCAAGCCGGCACTTTTTTATACCGGGACCATTCACGCCAGAGAGTGGATAGGCATCGAACTGGCCCTTTCGTTCGGACAGTATATCCTTGATCACATCGAGTATGACCCGCGTCTTATCCGCCTGCTGGAGAATGCGACGCTCTATATGGTCCCGTGTGCCAATCCCGACGGGTTTGAATATTCACGGAACCACTTCTCGTTCTGGCGTAAAAACCGCCGTCAGAATGCCGATGGCAGTTTCGGGGTCGACCTGAACCGTAACTTCTCCATCGGTTTTTCAGGAAACAAGAACACCTCGTCAAACGTCTATTCGGGCCCTTCGCCTTTCTCCGAGCCTGAAACGCTGGCTTTGAAAAACTTTACCGAAGATCATCCGAACATTGCCATCGCCCTCGACTATCACTCGCAGGGCAACGTCTTTTTCCCGGCGCATAACTTCAAGCATGAAGACTCCATTGATGCGACGGACCTGAACGTACTCGCATCAAATATGGCCGAAGAGATCCGCAAGGTCTCCGGACGCGAGTACGGGGTACATATGGGCAAGCCGCCGGTCTCTCTCATCTCGGGAAGCGGCCGGGAGTTCTACTACTCCCAGGGTGCGCTTGCGCTTGTCGTAGAGGTCGGTACGCGTAATATCTCCGACTATCAGGAGAACATGACCGAACATGTTCAAGAGCATCTTCCCGCGCTCATCTTTGCCCTCAGCGAAGCGCCTAACTATGCCAAAGAGAACGGGTTGCCGCGGGTCGAGGCATTTACCGCTACGGACGTCGCTTCCAAAGAGGTGACGCTGAGCTGGGAATACCCGATAAACAAGAACATCTATTTCGAGATCTACCGTTCCAAAAACCATAAAGGCTTCTGCCAAAGTTCCAACCGTGTGGGTATGACAAGCTCATGCAGCTTTACCGACCGTCAGATCCTGCCTGACACCAACTACTATTATTTCGTACGTGCCGTCAACGCCTGCGATAAACGCCATGTGCGCTCGCCGTTCGCACCGTGGGTCGGCATACGCACCAAACCCGAATACAATATGCTCTCAAAGATCCTCTACCCGCTTAAAGAAGATGTGGGCTATGTGGGTGAACTGACTGTCAAGAATAAAGAGCACTTCGGCACGAACTCCCTCTTTAGCGGTATTTCAGAGAAAAAAGGGGTCTGCTACGGTGTGACGACATTCTCTCTTGATACGGTGCCCGAGAACGCGATCATTACCGATGCGCATATCTCTTTTTACCCGATGAACCGCGTCTCGGTGACGGTGGAGCGTTTCGGCGAGTGGCGCGTGGGACTTGTGGATGAACGCACGGTAGATTCGCCGTGGAGCTTTGATGAGATCAGGGATGCGAAGATCCTGGGCTACATAGACCGCCCGTCTGGTTCTCACCAGCTTTCTCAGGGAATCTGGCATACCTATACGTTCGCAGAACAGGAGCGCAAACTTTTACAAGATGCCCTCAAGCGCCGTAAAGCACTCTTCAGAATGGAAGGACCAAAAACACTTCCGCATAGCCGCTCGTCGCAGTTGATGCAGTGGGATATCGGCTATGGCCGCTTCAGCGGCGGTCTGACCTTCCGTCCGAAACTGGAGATCACCTATACCCTGGAAGAAGCGCGTCTTGAGCTTCAGAGTGCAGCCGAGACGACGACGTCGCGTACGGGTTCGACCGAAAACACTCTTAATGTCGGCTACGATGCCAAAGGCGACCGTCAGTACGGCTGTATCGTCTTTGACACGATCCAGATGCCCGATATGGACCATACCGTTATCTCCGAAGCGTACCTGGAGCTTGAAGCCCAGTCGGTAAATGCCGACAGCAACACCCGTTTCCACGTAGAGATGGTCAAGACGCCTGAAGGCGAAAAGAGCCATGAAAATGTTAAAGACCGCGAGGTCATAGAACGTGTAGGGTACGAAGTGAGCGCGGGAACACTCAAGAGCCAGCCGAAGCAGAAGTTTATCTTTGACACCCATGCGATAAACGAGATGGTCAATCTCAGCGAAGCCGGTGAGAAACTCTCTTTCTTCCTCTATGCGACATCGGAGAAGACGTTCTGTAAATCACAGCGGGTGCAGTGGCTTGACGAAAAACGTCTCAATAGGCCAAAACTGGTGCTCAATTACATCAAAAAGCGCCGTAATCCGGTTGCTGCGGTAAGCAACCTTCGCTTTACCCTTGAGAACGACATGATCAAACTGATGTGGGATAACCCTGAAGATGCAGCCTTTAAAGGGGTGATCGTCGTTAAAAACCCGTTCCATGTACCGGCCACGCCGTATGACGGACAGAAACTCTTCGGCGGCAGAGACAACTACACTTACGATAACTTCGGCGACAAAGATACGACCAAATACTATGCGGTCTTTACCTACGACGACGTACCGAACTTCTCGGAAGCTGCATACGTTAAGTACCTGGCGGAATAATGTACAATATACTCATATTTTTTTCGATGCTACTTTTTGTTATCGCACTGCTTCGCCACTTCGGCGAGACCCGTCATATCTTCAAAGTCATCGAGGAGCGATACCCTGAGAAGTGGGATGCCCTCGGTCACCCCAGATGGGGCATCCAGTTCGGCGATCCGACGTTGCGCGAAGCACTCAACTATATCCGTCACCGAACCTTCAGGGAGCTCAACGATGATGACATTGAACTTGCCTACAGACGTCTGAAGAACGCGGAGCGGCTTGCACTTTTTTCAGCGCTCTCGGTATTGGGACTTATGGTGCTTGACACGATGAACCTCTCTTTTTAGTTAAAGGAAACAGCATGGGAATGACCGTTTACCTCTCCGGCGAGATACACACGCCCTGGCGCGACGAGATCAAAGCAGGCGCCTTGAAAAACGGCCTCGATATCACGTTTACCTCTGCCGTGACAGATCATGAAGCCAGTGACGCCGCAGGTGACTGCCTTGGCGAAGAGGCCAAAGCGTTCTGGCGCGATAACAAGTCGGCCAAGGTCAATGCGATACGCACGAAGACGCTTATAGAGCAGAGCGATCTGGTCGTCGTACGGTTCGGCGAGAAGTACAAACAGTGGAACGCGGCGTTTGATGCGGGTTACTGCGCAGCGCTTGGCAAGCCTTACATCACGCTGCACGGCGAAGAAGTGATCCATCCGCTCAAAGAAGTCGATGCGGCGGCACAGGCCTGGGCGACGACGACAGAACAGGTCGTTGAACTATTGACCTACATCAGCCAAAAGTAATTTATTCCATGCAGCCAGACGATGTAAGCCCTCTGCTGCAGATCCTCTATAAAGACGACTACCTCGTCGCCGTCAATAAGCCCTCCGGTCTCCTCGTTCACCGCTCTATGATAGACAGGCATGAGACGCAGTTCGCCATACAGATACTGCGCGATCAGATAGGGCAGTATGTCTACCCCCTTCACCGTCTTGACAAGCCTACATCGGGCGTACTCCTTTTCGCCCTCAGTGCCGATACGGCGCGCACGATGACGGAGCTCTTCAGCGAACGCGAGACCACCAAGGAGTACCTCGCCGTCGTACGCGGCTACACCGACGAGTCGGGCATCATAGACTACCCGCTCAAAGAGGTACACGACAAGATGACCGACCGCAAGGCGCGCAGCGACAAAGAAGCGCAGGATGCGGTGACGGAGTATGTACGCCTGGGTACCGTGGAGCTGCCGTACCCGGTAAGCCGCTACCCGGCAGCGCGCTATTCACTGCTGCGTCTTTTTCCAAAGACCGGGCGCAAACACCAGCTTCGCCGCCATATGAAACACATCCTGCATCCCATCGTCGGCGATACCAAGTATGGACGCCGCGAACACAACCAGCTCTTCCGCGAGAAGTTTGATTGTCACCGGCTTCTTCTCCATGCCGAGAAACTCAGTTTCGCACACCCGGTCACGGGGGAGCGGCTCTGCATCACCGCCCCCCTGGACGAACGGTTCGCCTCGTTGATAGCGGAGTTCGGATGGAGCATATGAAAAGGTTTACGACAGAGCCGATGCGTGAGATACTGCTCTGGCTGCGGGAGCAGTTTGAAGAGGCTGCTGCGGGCACAGTCGTCGCGTTCGAGGTGCTTGACCCCGACCTTGGCGGCAGCCGCTACGCAGGCGAAACGGTTGCGGCAGACGGCGAGTGTTTTATCTACCGCGGCTATAAGGCGTGGAGTGACCTCGCCGAGCTGCTCTTTTGTAAGATGCTCACCCCGCGTATCGCCTCGGCGCATAGCGTCGTGCTGCGTTTTGAGAAGCTCGATATCCATGACTCCTTTCATACGCCGCCGGCGTCTGAAAAAGAGGAGAAGTACGGTGTCGCTTCGCGCTTTTTCTCAATCAATAAAAATGAAGAGCCGGCTTTTCTGGCGGCGTATCTTAAAGCGCTTGAGAGTGTTAAGGTAGAGAAGCGGACGCGCATCCTGAACCTTGGGATCAATACCGGTGATGAGTTCGCACTGATTAAAGAGATGCTCACTCCCGAGCAGTTCGGTGCGATCGAGTTTGTCGGTATCGACCATTCGCCAAGCGCCATTGCCCATGCGCGTAAACGCTTTGCGGACGATGAGAACGTCAGTTTTCACGTGCATGACATCAATACCATCGGGGAGCTTGGACTCGGCCGTTTCGACCTTATCGTCACTATCGGTACCCTGCAGAGCCCGGGTATCGATTTCAAGCCCTTCTTTATGACGCTGGTACAGACCTATCTAGAAAAAGGGGGCGCAATGATTCTGGGCTTTCCCAATTGCCGCTGGATGGGCGGTGAGATGATCTACGGTGCCAAAGCGCCAAACTATGCCTATAGCGAACTCTCGCTGCTCTATAAAGACGCCCATTACTGCAAAAAATACCTTCAGCAGAAGAAGTTCCGGGTGACGCTGACGGGAAAAGAGTACCTCTTTTTGACGGCAACGGCTATCGGGATCAGGCAGGAGTCGTGACGCGCACTTGAAACGGGCAGGTTTTTCCGATATCATAAAGTTTGACAGAAGCAGGCGGTACATCATGATACCGGCAAGCGGGGGAATATGATGACCGAAAAAGAGTTGCTCCGGCACACGAAAAGTCTGCATGTACTTTATGTAGAAGACTCTTTAATGTTCCGTAAGGTCGGTGAGAAGCTGCTCGAAGGCCTTTTTGAGAGGTTCGATATCGCGAAAGACGGGGAGGACGCATTCGCGATCTACCAGAAGCATTATGAAGAGAATGATGCCTATCACGACATCGTCATCACCGATATCGAGATGCCCAATATCGACGGAACACGGCTTTCTCGCATGCTTTTTGATTGTAATAAACATCAGGAGATCATCGCCATCTCCTCTTCCGATGATGCGGACAGGCTGATCGAGCTGATCAATCTCGGGGTCAACAAGTTTATCAAGAAGCCTCTGGAAAGAGAGCCGCTGCATGAAGCGGTCTACGACGTTGCGCAAAAGATATTCCTCAGACGGATACAGGCGCAAGAGCAGGCGGAGCTGCTGGAGTACAATGAGCTTTTAAAACGGCGCGAAGAGGCCTATCTGAACAAACTGGAAGTCTTCAGCAGCGCCTTGAGTGAAAGTTCCATCGTCTCAAAGACCGACCTTGAAGGGCGCATCACCTATGTGAACGAAGAGTTCTGCAAACTCAGCGGCTACAGCGAAGAGGAGCTCATCGGTCACAACCACAGCATTGTCAGCAGCGGCGAGATGAGCCACTCTTTTTACATGAAACTCTGGCATACCATTACGAACAAGAAAAGCCTGAAGATCCTTTTCAAGAACAGGAAGAAAAACGGCGAGCTCTATTTTATTCAATCGCTTATAAAGCCGATCATCGGTGCCGATGGTGAGATACGCGAGTTTATCGCCGTCGCCCACGATGTTACCGGGTTGATGACGTCATTGAACAATGCCCGCGAACTGAAAAAGGTCAAAGACGAGTTCTTCGTCAACATCGGTCATGAGATGCGTACGCCGCTCAATGCGATACTGGCACTGCTGCCGCTGCTGAAAAAGCGCCTTAAAGATGATGAAAAAGCGATGAAGATGGTCAGCATGATCGACAACAGCAGTCAGGACCTGCACAAGATGATCGAGAGCGTGCTCGATATGCAAAAGATCAAAGAGAAGACGCTGCTCCTGGAGAAAGCGCCATTCGATCCTGCGCTGGTGCTTGAGGACTCTTTTAAAAAGTATGCACGCAAAGCCGCCGTGAAACAGCAGTCTTTTGAAAGTACGATAGAAGAGATGCCTAAAAACCTCGAAGGGGATGTACCCAGGATCCTCAAGGTACTTGATGCCGTTGTGGATAATGCCATAAAGTTTACAGCGGAGAACGGCCATATAAGCGTAGAGGCTTCTTATAATGCAGAGAAAGCGGAGCTTCTCTGCAAGGTCAAAGACAACGGCATAGGTATCGCAAAAGAAGCGCAGGGGAAGATCTTTGATATGAGCCAGTCAGACAGCTCGGCAACGCGTTCGCATGAAGGTGCAGGGCTGGGGCTGAGCATCGCTTCGGAGATCGTGCACCTGATGAAAGGGCGTATCAGTGTGCAAAGCGAATTGGGGAAGGGCTCCGCGTTTACACTGGTCTTCCCACTCGGAACGTGTTAGCAGCGAGCGTTAGTACTCTATTATCTTGACCTGACACGTAAAGCGGGCAGAGCCCGATTTACTGCGCTGGCCGCTGAGGCACTGAAGCTTGCCCCATGCGGGGCAGGGAAGCAAAAAAACTAGTACTCTTTCATCGACCTTTCCATGTCGCGTTTCATATCTTTCTCTTTGAGGTCATTGCGTTTGTCGTGCAGTTTTTTTCCTTTGCCAATGGCGATCTGCAGTTTGATGACGTTGCGGTCGTTGAAGTAG
>JBFEWT010000124.1:0-6327 GCA_041546225.1 Sulfurimonadaceae bacterium | reverse complement strand
CTGTATCTCTGGTAGCATCATTAGAACGTCCAACAAATGCCGCGACTACAGTTGTATCAGGGATATCAGAGTTGATAAGTACCGCTGATTCGAATGTGTTTGTCTCAACAGACCATGTCTCAGAGAAAACAAGTGGCGTATCAAGTTCCATACGGCCAAGCTTGGCAGTAGTGTTAGCTGCAGATGCAGCAACCCATGCTTCGCTCATCCAGTATGCGTCATCAGCCTGCGCGCCAAAGTCTGAATCGTTTAGTGTAACACCATGTGAGTTACCGAAAGTTCCGCTTACCAGGTTGTTTTCAAGACCAAGTGTAGACACGATAGAGAGTTTTGCACCGGCAGAAAGACCTTTTGCAAGATCAGTTGTTACACCAAGATTAAATGCTGCATCTGCATTGCTGTTGTCTTTCTCAAACAAAGAACCACTATCACCATCAGCTTGTTCAGCGTCATTTGTAGTGTAGTAAAGTTTTGCGTCACCGCTTACTTTTGTGTTTTCGATCGCGAATGCGCTTGCACCCATCAGCAACGCTGCTGCAAGACTCATTTTAGCTAATTTCATTCATTCTCCTTAAGTTCAGTTGACCTATGTTTTATTTTGTCGGGCCCATTCTACCACATATTTCTTAAAGAATTCTGCAATACAACACGCTGCTTTAAAGCCTGCTCAAGAACCCTAGAGCAGTACTTTGACATAAATTAGTGACATTTTTTTCTTTTAAATGTATAAAAAACAACCAATATAGTATGTTAGACTATATTCTAAGTTTTACATAAGGAAAATCTTAATGATTTCAACACATGTTTACCGTTTGCGATACGCCGCTGCACTCTCTGCAATTATTATGCTCAGCGGCTGCAGTGCCGTCTCCACTCTTACCGATGCACTGCCGGAACCGGTTCAACCTTCAAAAAACAGTTCACTTCAGGCGATATCGCCATCATCGGCCTACAAGGACACAGAGAGGACGTCTCTGCTTGACTACTTTAATGAACAGCCGGATAAAATCGAACCAGCAGATGCCGACAGCAGCGGTCAAGCGAAACAGGACGTTTCGGCAGATGAAGGCAATTTTACGCTTCAGTCACTCTTTAGCGGTCTGATCGAGGATATAGAGTCTCCCAACAAATCTGAAAGCCATAACGACAGACTCAACAAGCTGCCCGTGATTGGAAAATAACAGTTATATATAATGTAATAGGTGTTTTTGAAAAAAAAGAGGGGTTTTCTGAGAGATGAAAATAGCACAGCTGAAAATCACGCAGTGATTCTCACTCTGTCGTTTAAATTGTCTCCGTCGGTGGTCGTACCGACATCACCTTTTGGTTTCGAACATACAAACGACAAGAGAATGTCGTTTGTTTAGTTGTTCTCATCCCATACAAAGACGCTTTTGCCTTCGGCATTTTTCTCGACGGCAGCCATACCCATGATGTTATAACCCGCATCGACGTAGTGAACTTCACCCGATACGCCTCGTGCAAGATCGCTCAGCAGGTACATAGATGAGTTGCCGACCTCTTCAATGGTGACGTTCTTACGCATAGGCGCATTGACTTCATTCCAGCGAAGGATCTGTTTAAAGTCGCCGATACCTGCCGCTGCAAGCGTTTTGATCGGGCCGGCGCTGATCGCGTTGACGCGCTGACCTTTCGGTCCCATCTCAACGGCCATATAACGTACAGCAGACTCAAGCGCGGCTTTCGCGACACCCATGATGTTGTAGTTGGCGACATACTTCGGTCCGCCGATGTAGCTTAGCGTCAAGATAGATGCATCATCGCTCAATACCGGCTGAAGACGGTTTGTCAGGTCGATCAGAGAGAAAACAGAGATGTTCATAGCGATCTCGAATGCCCCTTTGGAAGTCTCAAGGAAACTTCCGCTCAACGCGTCTTTTGGAGCAAATGCAACGGAGTGGACCAGAAAATCGATCTTGCCGAAATCTTTTTCGACAAGTGCACAGATCGCGCTCATATCTTCTTCATCAGATACGTCAAGTTTATAGACCTTGTCAGAACCAAAACTCTGTGCGATCGGCTCAACACGTTTTTTCAATGCATCATTAAGATAGGTGAACCCGATCTCAGCTCCCTGCTCATGACATGCTTTTGCAATACCGTAAGCGATCGATTTATCGTTGGCAAGACCTACGATGAGGCCTTTTTTACCCTTCATTAACATTATTTCTCTCCTTTTTGTAATCTATAAACAGCCTGGGCATCGTCAACCATGCTGCAAAAATTTTCATTATCGAGTGACGCGCTTCCTACCAGCACGCCGTCGACACCGTTCAACTCCATGATAGAGCGGGCATTGTCCGCTTTTACGCTGCCGCCGTACAGGAGCGGGCAGTTCATCTTCTGCTTAAGCGCCGTATGCAGCAATTCGATATCGTTCAGCGTCGGCGTGACACCTGTACCGATCGCCCAGACAGGCTCATACGCAATAACGAGCTTCTCATAACCAAGGTCGATCCCCTCGAGTTGGGTATCGAGATACTCCATTAGCGATTCGCTTCCCTCTTCACGGACTTCAAGCGGTTCGCCTATACAATAGACAATCGTAAACCCAAGTGCTTTAAAATAATCAAATTTCTGCGCAATGAGTTCCTGCGTTTCGCCAAGGATATGACGTCTTTCCGAATGGCCGATCAGGATCGTCCTGATCTTGAACTCATTGAGCTGGTCAAGGCCGATCTCACCGGTAAACGCGCCGTTGGCTGCCGGATAGGCATTTTGCGCGCCTACGGCAATCTCTCCCTCGTGGGTATCCAGTGCCGTCATCGCCGGAAAGACCATCACTTGCTGCGTAATTTCGTTATGTGCAATATACGCTTCGACACTCTTCAGATACGCTGCCGTCTCGGCACGCGTGAAATTTGTCTTCAGGTTTGCAGCGACGATCACCCCTGCTCCTCGCAGATAAGCGGTTTCACACCCGGAAGGGCTTTGCCCTCAAGCAGTTCAAGCGATGCACCGCCGCCGGTGGAGATAAAGGTCATCTCTTCATCCAGCCCGATACGCTGGACCAGGTCGGCAGTGTCCCCGCCTCCGACAACCGTTGTCGCATATGAGTCGGCGACAAAGTGGGCGATCTTGTTCGAACCGCGGGCGAAACGTTCCATCTCGTAAACGCCCATCGGACCGTTCCAGAGAATCGTCTGCGTATCTGCGAGTACCGTGCGGTAAAGGCGAACCGTTGCAGGCCCGATATCCAGACCCATCCAACCCTGCGGTATCTCCTGTGCCGATGTCAGTTTGCTCACGGCATCAGCGGCAAATGTCTGCGCTGCCACAACATCGACAGGGAGGTAAAACTTCACGTTCAGACGCTGCGCCTCCTGCATGATATGCAGTGCATCGTCGATCAGATCATCTTCTACTAATGAATTGCCTACGTCGTAACCCTGCGCCTTCAAGAAAGTAAACGCCATCCCTCCGCCGATAAGGATCTTGTCGACTTTCGGCAAAAGGTTGATAAGCGCTTCAAGTTTACCCGAGACCTTGCTTCCGCCTACGATCGCCGCAAACGGTCGGACCGGGCGCTTGAGCAGTGTTCCGAAGAACTGGATCTCTTTTTGCAGCAGGAAACCCGCAGCTTTGTGTTCCGTGTCAAAATGGGTGGTAATCCCTTCCACCGAAGCGTGGGCACGGTGACTGACCCCAAATGCGTCATTAATGTATACATCAGCCATTGATGCCAGTTTCCCGGCCAGCTCTGCATCATTTTTAGTCTCGCCTTTTTCAAAACGGAGGTTCTCAAGCAGCAGTATCTCACAGCATTTCAGGTTTGTCGCCTTCTCCATAGCATCGTCGCCGACAACGTCTTTTGCCAGGATGACGTCACGCTTGAGCAACTGATGCAATCGGCGCTGAACCGGGGCAAGCGAATACTTTTCGCTGAATTCGCCCTTCGGACGTCCCATGTGTGAAGCCAGGATGATCGCACAATCCTGATCAAGACAGTAGTTGATTGTCGAAATAGCCGAACGGATGCGACGATCGTCGGTAATGTTGCCGAACTCATCCATCGGGACATTGAAGTCACAACGGATGAAAACTTTTTTACCGCTCAGGTCAAGATCTTTAATACTGTATAGCTGCATTGAGAATGTCCTATTATTTACTGATGTGTAGTGCCATGTCGATCAGACGGCTGGAGTAACCCCACTCATTGTCATACCACGCCATCACTTTCACCATGTTGCCGTCAATAACCTGAGTCAGGTCATCTGCCACGACCGAGCTGTATTCACAACCGACGAAGTCCTGCGAAACACGCATCTCGGTGTCTACAAGGACCAGCCCTTTGTACTCGTTTGCCGCTTTGGACTTGAAGAGTGCACTGATCTCCTCTTTAGTCGTCGGCTTCTTGACGATGACGTTCAGGTCGACCATAGAGACGTCCGGCGTAGGAACACGCACGCTCTGACCGTGCAGTTTGCCCTGAAGCTGCGGAAGGACCAGACCGATCGCTTTCGCGGCACCGGTCGTCGTCGGGATCATGTTGACGGCACCCGCACGTGCACGGCGCTTGTCTTTGGAGTGTTTGACATCGAGGATGTTCTGGTCGTTCGTATAGGAGTGGATCGTCGTCATCAGACCTTTTTCGATACCGAATGCATCATCAAGGATCTTCGCGACAGGACCGAGACAGTTCGTCGTACAGCTTGCGTTTGAGACGATCTTCTGACCTGCGTAAAGCTCTTCATTGACACCCATGACGAATGTCGGTGTCTCTTTGTCTTTTGCCGGAGCACTGAAAAGCACCTTTTCAACACCGTTGTCGATGTGAACCTGTGCACTCTCCTGCGTCAGGAACACACCCGTACACTCCAGGACCATATCGGCACCGCACTCTGCAAAACGCAGATTTTTCGGGTCACGGTCAGAGAAGATACGGACTTTCTGATCACCGATCTTGAGGTGCTGTTCATCCACAATTTCAACATCGTGACCAAACGTTCCGTGTACTGAATCGTTCTGCAGTAGGTATACCATCATATCCAGACTAGCAAGATCATTGATCGCTACAAGTTCGACATCGTCACGCTCAGCAGTGATGCGCGCCACACAACGGCCGATACGTCCAAATCCGTTAATTGCAATTTTGAGTGCCATAAACATTCCTATATAGAGACATAAAAAGATGCGTGATTTTACCAAAACTTAGTTATAATTTTAATAAAGAACTATAGAATCATGAAAATAGCGATTTTTGGCGGTAGTTTTGACCCCCCGCACAAGGGGCATATCAGTATTGTCAAAACGGCACTGCAAGTGCTCGACATCGATAAGTTGATTGTCGTACCTGCTTACCTGAACCCCTTTAAAACATCTTCTCATGCGACGCCTGCAAAACGGCTGGAGTGGTTGACGAGGGTGTTTGACGGCTATAAAAACGTAGAAGTCAGCGATTTTGAGATTTTGCAGAACCGTCCGGTCCCGAGCATCGAGACTGTTATGCATTTTAAACAGCCCTCAGATGAGATTTACCTCATCATCGGTGCGGACAATCTCTCTGCACTGAAAAAGTGGCACCGTTTTGAAGAGCTCGATTCACTGGTGACGTGGGCAGTCGCGACACGCGATGACATAGCTGTCCCCGAAGGGTATATACAGCTTCCCGTCAGCGAGGCAGTCAGTTCAACCCTGCTTCGCGAAAAGGTAGAACCATCTTTTCTGCCGGCAGAAATCGCACAGGATATAGTTAAACATTATAAGGAAAACAATGGAACAACGCATTGAAAAGATCAGTCACGTTTTAGACAGTAACAAAGCCGAGGCGATCGAAGCATTCGACCTGCGCGGACGCGACTATTTTGTCGATTACGTCGTAATCGCTTCATCTTTGAACGAACGCCACACGCAGGCACTTCTCGATCACCTGAAAACAAACCTCAAACCCGAAGAGGAGTTTTTGGGTGTTGAGATCAGCGACCAGTGGATCGTCGTGGACCTCGGTGACATCCTCATCCACATCATGACACCGGAATACCGTAACAAATACGACCTGGAGAGCTTCCTGGGCGAACTCAAAGAACAGCGTACCGAAAGTTAATCTTTTCGGCCGCTGATTAATTTTCACATAAGCTTAATCAGCTATAATTTCGGTCTCTCAAATGAGACATGGTGTGCGCTCGTAGCTCAGCTGGATAGAGCACTGGTTTGCGGTACCAGCGGTCGGGCGTTCGAATCGCTCCGGGCGCACCATTAAAACTTCCAAGATTATCTCTCACACATTTAATTCTTTTTATTTTTAAAACGATTTTCTCAGTATTCAACAAATACGTAATTTGTCATACCGACTTTGATCTATCTACT
>JBFEWT010000159.1:0-4101 GCA_041546225.1 Sulfurimonadaceae bacterium | reverse complement strand
CTCTTTCATGGCGGTCCGCAGCTGCTCTTCGTTAAGCCCCTTGGTGAGGTTTATGAGCAGGGGGACTTCGCCGTGTTTTTCAAGCAGCGGTGTCACTTCGCGGGCAAAATCGAGCACGACAGGACCGCGGATGCCGTTTTTGGTGAAGATAAGATCGCCCTTTGCGCGCAGTTTTTTCGCCTTGGGGAGGTCGACGCGCAGTTCTGCGGCGGCGATGGTGTCGGCGCGGCAGTGCTCTACCCACGTCTCTTTCGTCTTCAGCGGCATCATGGCGGGGTAGAGTTCCGTGACCTTGTGTCCGAGGGATGCAGCCATCTTATGCCCGTCGCCTTCGGCTCCCAGCTGCGGGTAGCCCAGACCGCCCGTGGCGATGATGACATTGGAGGCTTTGTAAGCGTGTGAGTATGTGCTTACGCCCGTCACCTGCGTACCGTCATGCTCTATACGCTCTGCCTGCTGCGAGCAGAGCACTTCGACATCGAGGCGGTTCATCTCATCTTCAAGTGCGCTGATGATAGAGACGGAGTTGTGAGAGACGGGGAAGACGCGGTAGCCGTCAGGCGCGTGGCTTTCGACGCCGATCTCTTTGAAAAAGGCTATGAGTGCGCGGTGATCAAGCGCTTCGAGTGCAGGGGTCATAAACCGTCCCTCACGCCCGAAACGCGCCATGAAGGCTTCGTTGGAGAGGGTATTGGTCAGGTTGCAGCGGCCGCCGCCGGTCGCTTTGAGCTTGGCGCCGATCTTGGGGAGTTTTTCGAGCAGAAGCACCTTCTTTCCTCTGCGCGCGGCGGTGATGGCGGCCATCATGCCCGCTGCGCCGGCACCAACGACAATAAGGTCAAAAGAGGTAGAAGTTTCCGGGTTGTTTTGCATACGCCATTATAGCGGTGTGCAAAGGGAAAAGGCAATACATTTCACAAGCATGGTAGAAAGCTTTACCGGTTATTCAACTGCGGCAGCTGCGTTACTCGCTTCCCTTTGGTACAAAAAGCGTCCCGAGCGTATGTTCGCCCTTGAGCAGGAAGGACTCGGCGGCACTGAGGTCGAAGCCGTTGCACAGCAGCATCTTTCTGCCGCGCTTCATCAGGAAATCCGCCGCTTTGAGCTTGGTTACGATACCGCCGGTTGCAAACTGGTTATTGGGTGTGAAGTCGTCCAGCAGGGCATTTTTCGGAAGTTCGGAGAGGGTCTTAAAGATTTTGGCGTCTTTATGCTCCGTAGGGTTTTTATCGTAATAGCCGTCGATGTCGCTAAGGATCACCAGAAGTTCGGCATCGGTAGCATAGGCGACATTGGCCGAGAGCTGGTCGTTGTCCCCGAAGAGCTGTTCGGGTGTGGAGGTGATGTCGTTTTCGTTGATTATGGGGAGGATGTCGTTTTCAAGATGGGCGTCGATGATCTCCTGGAACATTTTGGTGCGTTTTCTGGAGTCGAAGTCATCCTCTGTCAGCAGGATCTGCGCCGTATCGATATCGTAGATATCGAACTTCTCTTTATAACCCGACATCAAGATAGGCTGCCCAGCTGCTGCGAGGGCTTTTTTGCCTATCTGTTTCCTCTTGTCAAGCTTCAGTGCGGAGTAGCCTGCGGCAACAGCTCCGGATGTGACCAGAATAACGTCATACTCTCTTTTCAGATTGGCAACCAGCGATACAAGGTTCAGCATCCGCTCTTTTGCAATATCGTTGTTCTCCGTCAGTACGGCGCTTCCGACCTTGATAACGACTCGTTTCATATAGTGTCCTCAGATAGTGTTTTTTGCAGTCCGTTACATAGATTTTTCGATTGGATCCGGACGTTTTGTGTGATTAAAATAACATATTAGGTTTAAGGTGAGCTAAATTTTTTTTTCGTGATGGGGGATTTGCCGGGAAAAGAGGAGTCTTCTATGCTCACTCGGCCGCTTCGCGTGAGATGAGTACCCCTTCGTAACCGGTTGTCTTGATGGCATCTTTGAGCATGTTGTCGGTCAGTGCGTCGTCATGCCATATCTTGGCGCGTTTGGTGTTGAGCCGTACCTCCGCCTTGTGCACGCCCTCAAGCTTTTTGATGCTTTTCTTTACGGCGCTGGTGCAGAGCGGACAGTGCATCTTCGGTACTTCGTAGAGGCTAAGGGTCTCGGCTGCAAGCCACAAGGGAAGAGAGAACAAGAGCAGAGTCTTCATTCAAACTCCATGTAGGGCAGGGCAAGCAGGGCGATAAGAACCAGTGAGATCGCCAGAAGCGTCCAGAAGGAGCCGCTGTTGTTGCGCACACAGGCACGGCGGCGGTAGAGACGTCCCCATGCCAGAAGAAGCAGGATGATACTGATGCTTTGAAACCAGAGCTGATAGGGTGCGAGCAGATCGAGAAAACCAAACGATGCCATGGAGATGCCAAAGAGCAAAAAGAGGAGTGCGCTTCCGCAGCAGGAGAGGGCCAGGATGCCCGAGAGGAGTGCACCCAGGCCCAGAAACTCGCTTCTCATGGCAGCGGTGTCACCGTAATGGTGTAAGCAAAGGCTTCAGGGTCGTAGTAGTCCAGCGGTTCATCGCCGCTTTCGGCGTAGGGGTAGGAGAAGATACTCAGCGGGAACTGGATGGGCTGCGGTGTCAGTACGAAGTCGCGCGCACTGTTGTAGGCAAACCAGTTCATCTCCCAGCTGCCGAACTGGCGCGCCGCTTCGGCTTTGACCCGCGCACTCTCACGCGGCAGGTCCTCGACAAGGATGAGCTTGGTGACATCCGCCGGGTCTGCAGGGATCCAGCCGTGCCCTTTGATGTAGAACTCTGCGCGGCAGTGCTGTGCTTTAGTGATGTCGTTGCTTTTTACGCCGTAGGCTTTGGAATACTTCGATGGGGCAGCGCGGATGCCGAAGACCTCGCGCGCGGGAATACCCGAAGCGCGGAGCAGGGCGACGAAGACGGCGCTCACGTCGGCGCATTTGCCGCCGAGGTAGCCTGACTCGAGGCTTTTGTAGGCGTCGCCAAGACCGCAGCCGCGTACCTTGGGGTCTCTGAACATGTTCTTGACGATCCAGTCGTAGATACGTCTGGCTTTTTTAAGGGCGTCCGTCTCTTCGCCAACGATCCTGTCGGCATAGCTTTTTACCACGCCGTCGATGCGGAGGTGTTCGCTGCCATCGAGGTAGAGCGAGAGGTTTTCATCGAGACTCTCTTCGCGCTGCTGTGTGAAGTCACTCCGGCGGTCGCGTACTTCCACGGTAAACTCCAGTGTCGCTGTGTTTACACGCTGTTCAGGGGCAAATGCCATATGCAGTATGTTTGCACCGTAGAGTGCGTCCGTGCTGCTCTCATGGCGGGCATGGTTCCCCTCTATACGTATACTCGAAACACTTTGGTAGCTGCTCTCAAGCGGCAGGGGGACCCAGAGCTTTACATCGGGCTGGGTGATATGGAAGGTCTGTGTCACCTTGTAGCGGTGGGTAGAGGCATCTGCAAAAAGCAGGGGAGCCAGAAGTGTTATGCAGAATAGAAATAGCGTGTGACGTTGAAGCATGCCGCGTATTATCAACTCTCTTCTTTTGGCTTTGAAGACTTTATCTTGATCTTCTTAGGCGCGCGTTTTGGCGCAGCTTTTGGCGCATCACCACGCGAAGCGTCTTTCTTGTACGGTTTTTTGGCGCTGTCGCCGTAGGACTTTTTGCCCTGTTCGCCGTCACGTTGTTTACCATCGGAGTAGCGCGGTTTGTCGTAACGCTTTTTATCGTCGCTCTTCTCATACCTCGGTTTGGCGCTTTTGTGTTTTCTAGAAGCTTTCTCTTCATCTGTCTTCGGCGTGCCGTCGTAACGGTGGTTGCGTTCTCCGCTTTTGCCTGCGAAGATAGGTTTTCCGTTTTCGTCTTTGCCTAAAAAGCGGGGTTGTTTCTCTTTGTGGCCGGACTCTTTGGATGCATCGTACGGTTTGCGGGGCGGGCGTTTCTCTTCGCGCTTGTCGTCGCGGGGTTTTCTATCGTCACGCGGCTTTCTGTCATCACGCGGACGGTCACTGCGTTTACGCTCGTCTTTACGCCCTTCAGGACTCATCTTGCGCGCCTGTTTCGCCTCTTTTTCAAGACGTGCCCGCTCGGCTTCTTTCTCTGCTGCAATAACGCCAGCAGGT
>JBFEWT010000218.1:0-1785 GCA_041546225.1 Sulfurimonadaceae bacterium | reverse complement strand
TCGGTCTAGAAGAGGGCTTCCTGCCGCTCATCGGTGACGGCAGCGACCTCGAAGAGGAGCGCCGGCTGGGCTATGTCTCGTTCACCCGGGCCAAAGACACACTGACGCTTTCGCATGTGGACAGCCGCTTCTACAAAGGGCGCCGTACCGACCTACAAAAAAGCCGCTTCTTCAATGAAGCGGGCCTCTGCGAAGGCTCGCTCAAACTTGAGAAGAACACGGCATTTAAAAAAGGGGACCTCGTCCGCCACAAGATCTTCGGTGCCGGACGTGTTGCCGGTGTCAGCAAGGCGGGACGCGAGTTCAAACTCTCCATTAACTTCGGCGGTAACAAACGCGATATCCTCGCTTCCTTCGTTGAGCGTTTATGAACCGTCTCTTCGTCGCCTATAAGCCCTCCGGGCTCAGTTCAAACCATTTTCTCGGCCGTCTCAAACGCAAATACAAGGTGAAAAAAGCGGGCTTTTCCGGCACCCTCGACCCTTTTGCCAAAGGGGTGCTCATCATCGCACTGGGGAATGCGACCCGCCTGTTTCGTTTTCTGGACAAAACACCCAAGAGCTACCGTGCGACACTGTGGCTCGGGGCACACTCTGACACCCTCGACATCGAAGGGGTAGATCAGATAGATGCGCTCGCCCCTTTCGAAACTGCGGAGATCGAACGTGTCATTGCCTCGCTGCAAGGCGAGCTTAGCTACCTGCCGCCAAAGTTCAGCGCCAAGAAGATCGAGGGGAAACGCGCCTACGACCTGGCCCGCAGCGGTGAAGAGGTCACGCTTAAACCGATCACGTCGACGATCTATGAGATCAAGATGCTGCACTACTGCCACCCGTTCGTCACCTTCGAGGCAACGGTCTCCGAGGGGACCTACATCCGTTCGCTGGGAAAACTTATTGCTGAAAGGCTGGGTACGCAAGGCGGCGCATTGAGTGCATTGGAACGCTTGCGCGAGGGGCAGTTCTGCTATAATAACGAACAAGCTTTGGATATCCGCCGCCACCTGGCGCTGGAACCCATAGAGTTTCACGGCAGCCGCGAAGACCTCTTCTTCGGCAGACCGCTGAGACATGAGGATTTCGAAGCAAAAGCGGACGGTACCTACTGGGTCGACAACGGCGAGACGATCTCTATCGTCGCCCTTGAAGAGAAGAAGGTCACCTACATTTTGAACAAGGTAGAAGTATGCTGATACTCTCACGTAAAGTCGATGAATCCATTGTCATAGGCGATAACATTACCCTCAAAGTCGTCTCCATAGACAAAGGGGTCGTCAAACTCGGCATCGATGCACCCTCAAACGTCTCGATCCTGCGCTCGGAACTGATCGCCGCCGTAGAGCAGTCCAATAAGGAAGCGTCCGCAGAGCTTGATGAGAGCCTGCTCAGCTCCTTCTACTCCAAGTTCAAAAAATAGACCTCTTCATGAAAAGCTACACGGCTCCCGCAAAAGTCAACATCTTTCTCAAGATCACCGGTAAGCGCGGGAACTACCATGAGATCCTTTCGCGGTTTATGCGTATCGATGCGCTCTACGATACGCTGAGCTTTGTTCCCAAAGAGAAGGAGGCGTTCGCGATACTCGGCGACTTTGCCTGCACAACAGAGCAGAACACCATCTATAAAGCCTACTCCACCCTGCTCGAAGTAACCGGTTCTGAAGCACTTAAGCGGCTGATGCAGACCTATGCCGTGCAGGTAGAAAAGCGCATCCCCGCCTTTGCAGGACTGGGAGGCGGCAGTTCGGATGCGGCGACCTACCTCAAGATGTGCAACGAGGTACTGC
>JBFEWT010000029.1:0-20716 GCA_041546225.1 Sulfurimonadaceae bacterium | reverse complement strand
GCTCACACCTTTGAAAACTTCGTTGTCGGCGGCTCAAACCAGTTTGCCTTTGCCGCGGCCAAAAGTGTCAGCGAAAAACCCGGCGACATCTACAACCCGCTCTTCATCTACGGCGGCGTGGGACTGGGAAAAACACACCTGATGCAGGCGGTGGGCAACGTACTGCAGCGCCAGGGCAAAAGTGTCATCTACACCTCGGTCGAACAGTTCCTCAACGACTTCATCCGCCACCTGCGCAACAAGACCATGGACCGCTTCCAGGACAAATACCGCAAATGCGACGCCCTGCTGATCGACGATATTCAGTTCCTTTCCAATAAGAACCAGATCCAGGAGGAGTTCTTCCACACCTTCGAGACCCTGCGCAACGACAAAAAGCAGATCATCCTCACTTCGGACAAGCACCCCAAAAAGATCGCCGGGCTTGAAGAGCGCCTCAAAAGCCGTTTCGAATGGGGTCTGGTAGCCGATATCCAGCCGCCTGAACTGGAGACGAAGATCGCCATCATCAAGAAAAAATGCGAGATCAACCGTGTCAGGCTCGATAACGACGTCATCAACTACGTCGCCACCATCATCGACAACAATGCCCGCGAGATCGAAGGTATTCTCTCCAAACTGCATGCCTACTCGCAGCTGATGCATATCGACATCACTATCGAGTTTGCACGCAACGTACTCAAAGAGCAGCTGCAGGAGAAGCGTGACAACATCACCATTGACCAGATCCTCGCCACCGTCGCGAAAGAGCTTAATGTCAAACCGAGCGAGATACGCTCTAAAAGCCGCAGCCGCAACATAGTCTATGCGCGCCGCATTGCCATCTACCTTGCACGGGAGCTTACCCCAAACTCCATGCCGCAGCTGGCGCAGTACTTCGGTATGAAAGACCACACGGCTATCAGCCATACTATGAAAAAGATCAATGAGCTGCTTAAAAACGATGAAGATTTCAAGGTCAAAATCGAAGAACTGCACAATAAAATTACATCGATGCCAAATCCCTGAAAGAGAAAAGGGTTAAATGCTTCCAAAAAAAAGATATAATTTTAGCAGTGAACAAGTGTGAATAGAGCAAAAGAGGTTTTTCACAGCACTGAACCTCGCTGTAAAGGGTATTTATATCCCTTTTCACATAAACACAGTGCCCTAATACTAACACTAGCTATTTTAAATATATAAATAGGAGTTTGGATGAAAATTACCATCAGCAAATCGATCCTGGAAAATATCCTGGTTCACGTGCAGCCGTTTCTGGAAAAAAAAGATACATCGCAGATCACTTCTCATGTCTACTTTGAAGCCAAAAACAATCAACTGACTGTAAAAGCCACCGATTATGAAGTCGGTCTTGTCGTAAATACTGACCAGACCTCCATAACAGAGCAGGGTGCAGTCACCGCCAACGGTAAAAAACTGCTCGATATCGTACGTATTCTCAAAGACAGCGACCTTGTCCTGGAGACTCAAAACGATATTCTCCATATACAGCAGGCTCACTCCAATTTTAAACTGCCTACTTTCGATAACCGAGAATTCCCGGTTTTCCCAAGCTACGAAGGCAAACCTAAATTCGAGATCGATTCACATCTGCTGGTCGAATCCCTGAAAAAGATCACACCGGCCACCGACACCAATAATCCGAAATTCGAACTTAACGGTGCCCTGCTCGATATCCAGACCGACAGCGTTAACTTTGTATCAACCGATACCCGCCGTCTTGCATTGGTTGACATTCAAAACAGCAACGAATCGGAACTGGCACTCATCGTTCCTAAAAAAGCGATCATAGAGATACAGAAACTCTTTTTCGACAATATAGAGATCTATTACGACAATACGCACCTGATCATCCGTTCCGAGCAGTACACATTCTTTACCAAACTTATCAACGGAAAGTTTCCGGACTATACACGTATCATCCCCAAAGAGATCAACAACACGCTTATCCTTCCCAAAGCGGTCATGATCGATGCTATCAAGCAGATCACGACGATCTCCAATGATATGAAACTTACCTTCAACGGCAATCAAATTGTCTTTGAGAGCCTGAGCGACGATAATATCGAAGCAAAAACAGAGATCGCCCATGCAACAGGTTTCTCCTCACCGTTTGTACTTGCCGTGAACAGCCGTTATATTCTCGATTTTCTCGGCCAGGTGAGCAACAGCGAATTCACCCTTGGACTTAACGAGTCAAATCTCCCCTTCGTTCTCAAAGACGGCAACTTTAAAACCATCGTAATGCCGATCGTTATCTAATAAAATGTCCCTTCGGGGTACATTTCAAACTCCTTTCACTACATATATGCATTAATTTTTTATTTTTTTAACATATAAACATAACTTTTATCTACAATTTGATAGAATAGAAACATTTATATCGTCTATAATCCGCTGACTGTTTATTTACAGCCGGTTTGTGCGGATTAAAATCGGGAGATACGATGGAACAAAATTACGGTGCAAGTAATATCAAGGTCCTTAAAGGACTCGAAGCGGTACGTAAACGTCCGGGTATGTATATCGGCGATACGGGTAACAAAGGACTTCATCACCTTGTCTATGAAGTCGTCGACAACTCTATAGATGAAGCGATGGCAGGCCATTGTGACACCATTACGGTTGTATTGACAAAAGAGGGTACGGCAAAAATTTCCGATAACGGCCGTGGTATCCCTACGGATATGCACCCGACGGAAAACATGTCTGCGGCAACCGTCGTATTGACGGTACTGCATGCCGGCGGTAAATTCGATAAAGATACCTATAAAGTCTCTGGCGGTCTGCACGGGGTCGGTGTCTCTGTAGTTAATGCGCTCAGCGGCGATCTGAAGATGACGATTCACCGCGGCGGGCAAATTCATGAACAGACCTTTAAAAAAGGTATTCCTCAAGAAGCACTTGAAGTTACGGGCACAACCCGTAAAACAGGTACGACGATCGAGTTTGCACCGGATCCGTCTATCTTTACAGAGACCATCACTTTTGATTACGAATACCTCTCCAAACGTTTCAAAGAACTTGCCTACCTCAATCCGAAGATCACCATCAAGTTCATAGACGAGCGCAGCGGTGCGGATGAGACGTACCATTTTGAAGGCGGTATCGCCCAGTTCGTTGCGGACATGAACAAAAGAGAAATGGTTGCTCAACCGTATGCTTTCAGTGACAAGATCGAGGATATCGAAGTGGATATCGCGTTTATGTACAACGATGGTTACGAAGAGAAGGTCTACAGTTTTGTCAACAACATCCGTACCCCTAACGGCGGTACGCATGAAGCGGGCTTCCGCGCTGCTTTGACACGTGCCATTTCAACATATAACGCGCAAAACGGAAATGCCAAAGAGAAAGACGTGAAACTCAGCGGCGACGATTCAGGTGAAGGCTTGATCGCTATCGTCTCTGCGCGCGTTCCCGAACCGCAGTTCGAAGGACAGACCAAAGGAAAGCTGGGTAATACCTATGTCCGTCCTCTGGTCCAGAAAGCTTCGTATGAGAAGATCAACAAGTATTTCGAAGAGACGCCTCTGGAGGCTAAAGCGATAGTGCAAAAAGCACTTCTTGCCGCAAAAGGGCGCGAAGCAGCGAAAAAAGCACGCGAACTGACACGCCGTAAAGATGCAATGAGTGTCGGTACCCTCCCGGGCAAACTGGCAGACTGCCAGAGCAAAGACGCGACGATCTCCGAACTTTACCTGGTGGAAGGTGACTCTGCGGGCGGTTCTGCGAAACAGGGGCGTGACCGTGTCTTCCAGGCGATCCTTCCGCTCAAGGGTAAGATCCTTAATGTTGAAAAAGCACGCCTTGACAAGATCCTGAAATCCGACGAGATCACCAACATGATCACGGCACTGGGCTGCGGTATCGGCGAAGAGTTTAACGAAGAGAAGCTGCGTTACCACAAGATCATCATCATGACCGATGCGGACGTCGATGGTTCTCACATTCAGACGCTTCTTCTGACATTCTTCTTCCGCTACATGCGAACGATTGTCGAAAACGGCTATCTTTACCTCGCCCAGCCGCCGCTTTACCGTTACAAAAAGGGTAAAAAAGAGATCTACTTCAAAGATGACCATGTCATGAACGAATTTTTGATTTCCAACGGTATCGAGTCCCTTGAAGAGAGCAGTATCGGTCATAACGACCTTATTGCATACTTCAAGATGGTTGATCATTACCGCGGAAGTCTCGAAGCGCTGGAGCGCCGCTATGCGCTGGTCGACCTGATCCGTTTCTTCATCGAGAACCCTGATGTCATCGGTAAAGAGTCCAATGCGCTTTATGCCGATATCGAGAAGTTCCTGACCGACGCGGGCAACAACATCCTTACGAAAAACATCAGCGAAGAGGAGATTCACCTCTTTGTACAGACCACTGACGGTCTTGAGGAACTGGTCATTAATGATGATCTCTTTAGCGCGCCGCATTTCGTCGAAGCCAACTATGTCTACCAGAAGATCAAAGAGTGGAACCTCGACCTTAAGGGCGATCCGCTCGAGATGCTCGAGTCTATCAAAGATTATGCGAAGAAGGGTTCTTATATCCAGCGCTATAAAGGTCTTGGTGAGATGAACCCCGAGCAGCTGTGGGAGACGACGATGACCCCGGAAAACCGTGTATTGCTGCGTGTCAGTATTGAAGACGGTGAAGCGGCCAGCGATGCATTTACACTCTTTATGGGCGACGAGGTCGAACCGCGTCGTAATTACATCGAAACGCATGCCAAAGACGTCAAGCACCTCGACATCTAATGCTGTTACCAGAAGCCAAAGAGCGCGAACACCGCTTTAAACTCGCCTTGAGGATGGGACTGCCTATCTTCTCTTTGGCAGTCATCCTGATTTTCGCAAGACTTTCGGAATATTTTAATACCATTCCCATATCATTTTATGTTGTTGCCCTGGTCGTACTGGCGGTGATGATCTACTATATTTTTTACCTGATCTACCGCGGTTTTGACGAACGCATTACCGACCCGATCACCCATACCTTTACCCGTGAATATCTTATGGGCCTTTTTGAAAAGTCGATAAAAAAAGGGCCCTATACGATCATTCTGATCACCGTTGACAACCTGCATGACATCAACCAGCGTTACGGTACGCAAAACGGCGATAAAGTCCTCTATGAGACGGCACACTGGATAGGCGACTTTTTAAAATCAAAAGGGATACAGAAATTCCCCATCGGCCATTTTAAGGGCGGTGACTTTCTTATCGGCCTTGAAGGCGAAAAGTTTGAACACAAGACCCTTCTCGAGCTGATGTGTCTGAAGTTTGAGCAGCATTGTGACGATGAGATGGAGATACAGATCAGCGGCTCCATCGTCGACAGCGGTTTTTCGAAGAACATCAACCATCTCACCGAACGCCTCTTCGAACTGCAGACAGAGAACCGCAAGACAAAAACACTTTATGCCGATGAGACGGAGATCAACCCGAGCGAGGTGGAAGCGTCCGTTATCAATGCGATAAAATCACGCAGCTTTTCTATTCGCTACCAGAGTGCAGCGTGTAAAACGGGGCAGACGCTTTACGAGATGTCGGTCAAACTCTACGGCAGCAACGAGAAGCTTATACACCAGAAGGTCTTTATACCGGTCATCAACCGCCTCGGGCTCGCACGGGAGTTTGACACGCTGATGCTGGAGATGATGGTCGAAGAGTGCGTCAAGCACGAGAAAGGGCTTTTTGCCCTGACGCTTTTCCCCTCTACGGTACGCAATGCAAGGTTCTTTGAGCGGGTCCAGGTTTTATTTGCCAACAATAAAAACATCGAAGGGCGCATCGTGTTCGTGTTAGGCGAACAGGAGTACTACAGCAATACGTCACGTTTCAAAGAGATACTGAACTCTTACCGCCGGATGGGTGTGCGTATCGTACTTGACCGCTACGGCATCTACCAAACGACACTGCTCTACCTCAAAGATTACGAGGTCGATATGGTACGGTACGACGCGCACTTTTCCAAGCATTTGAAAGAGAAAGGCGCGCAGAGCATTCTCAAAGGGCTTGACGTCGCGGCGAAAGAGCTCGGCGTAAAGACCTGGATGAAGATGGTCGAAGACGAAGAGACGGAGACGATCGCCAAAGCCATCGGCGTCGACTGCCTTCAGGGCAAGCTGATCGGAAAAATTGATACTATGGACAAACTAGGAGAAAACGGATGAAATACGGAGAAAAAATAGTTAATGAATTTGATGTCGAGAAAGACCTCGACATCTGGCCTAACGAGCACAAACACAACTACCTTATAAAGATAACACTGCCGGAGTTTACCTGCCTCTGCCCGCGCAGCGGCTACCCGGACTTTGCGACGATCCACCTTGAGTATACGCCTGATGAGTGGGTTGTGGAACTTAAAGCGATCAAACTTTACATCAACGCGTTCAGAGACCGTCACATCTCTCACGAAAACAGCGCTAACGAGATCTATAACACGCTTTATAGCAAACTCAAACCGAAGTATATGAAAGTCGTCGCAGATTATGAACCGCGCGGCAATGTACACACGGTCATCGAGATCGACAGCTCCAAGATGGTATGCAGCGACTGAAAGCGTCGGCTGCATAACCCTAAACCTTCCAACAACCCTTCCCACAGCAATCATAAAGAGCGTATCTACATATATAATCAAATATAAACAAAAGAAATGCTGTTATACTATTGACAATACTAAACCCCGTTCAATCAGGTCATTCAATGTTAAAAATTTCTTCTCTTCTCATCATCCCCCTTATGCTCCTTGGCAATATCTATATTGAAGGTTCGACGACGATACGCCCGGTAGTTAAAGAGGCGTCAAAAGTGTTTGCAGAAAAAGAGGGTTTGAACATTCACGTCAAGGGAGGGGGAAGCTCACGCGGTCTTAAAGCGCTTAAAGCAGGTAAATGCGATATTGCGATGGTCTCAAAGCCGCTGACGGCTGAAGAACGCAAAGCATTCAGCGTCCATGCATTGGCCTATGACGCACTCGCGATAATCGTTCATGCCGATAATCCGCGCAGCGCTGTAACGACTGGTGAGATCATTGATATCTACAGCGCGAGGACGACGCACTGGAAGGACGGTGCAAAAATCACCGTAGTCGACAAGAATGCCGGGCGGGGCACGAAAAAAGTGTTTGACAACTATTTCAAGATAGAGAACATCTCTCCTGAGAGCTACCGCGTCGGATCCAATGCGGAGACCGTTCTCTACGTATCAACAGACAAGACGGCTATCGGGTATGTTTCGGTCGGCGCGGCTGAAACGGCCATGGAAAAAGGTCTCCCCATAAAGATACTCACCCTTGAGGGGATTGTGCCTACCGCGGAGACTATAAAAAACGGCAGTTATCCTTTGCGCAGAACGCTTCTGCTTGTTACCGGGCATGATCCCGACACGGATACGGCGCGTTTTATCGCTTTTCTGCTTGAGAGCGGATCGGAAAAGTTTATTCGCAAACAGCACTATATTCCGGTTGAACGTGTAAAGAGATGAGTATGAAACTGGTGAAAGAACTGAGTCTGCAGAAAACCTTTATACTGCTTTCAACGCTTTTTCTGGTAGGGATGCTGGCGGTGAAGTTTGTCAGCCTCTATGTCATCGATGCGTTCGCAGACTCACAAAGGGAAGTTGCACAGAGCTCGTTAAAGCTGCTGCAGGGTTTTCAGAAGCTTAAATACATCATCAGCGATGTCGAACACTCCACCTATCTCAGTACGCTGCTTGAAGATGAGGAGATGCTCATCACAACGGCGGCCAAGGCGGAAAAGTTCAATGAACTGCACAAGGAGCTTCACAGCCTTATAAGCGCGCGGGCTGAGTTTGCTCATCTGCAAAAACCCATTCATACGCTTGAGAATGACTATAAGGCGTTTATACTGCTGCTGTTCGCCATGTCGGCACAGCAGATCGAAAACCTTGACTCTGCACAGACGACGCTGCTAAAACTCCAAAAGGCTTCTGCTGCGGTTACTATAGCTCTTGATGAAGCGGCAAAAGCGTTTGAAGAGATCGCTTTGGATTCCAGCCTGAAAGCGCAGGAGTATGAAGATATAGAGCAGTTGATAAGCCTGTTCGAGATGCTGCTTGTCAGCGCTATGCTGCTGGTCTTCATCTATCTTATGCGCCAAACGCTCTTCAAACCGATGGACCGGCTGGTCGATTTTTTGTATTCGCTGAGTTCAAGCCGGGACCTCAAAGCGCGTTGCGGATATAAAAGGGCCAATGAGCTTGGCGCAGTCTCTTACCACCTGAACCAGCTGCTGCAATCGCTGGAAAAGACGACCGTTACGAACAGTGAACTGGAAAAACGTATAGAAACGGAGCTGAGAAACAGCCGGGAAAAAGACCATATTCTCTATACACAGGCGAAACATGCACAGATGGGCGAGATGTTCAACATGATCGCCCATCAGTGGCGCCAGCCGCTTCAGTCCATCAGTGCATCGACCGGGCAGCTCATCGTGAAAAAGGCCCTCGGAAAAATAACGGAAGAAGATGTTGAGCATCATACGGAGCTGGTCAATATGCTTACGCAGGAGCTCTCGAAGACCATCAACGACTTTATGGCCCTGAGCAGACCCACAGACAAGCAGAGCCGTTTCAGGTTTAACGATATTGTCGAAGAGATCATCTCTTTTATGGGGGCGCAGCTTACGACACTGGAGATAACCATACGCAATGAGAGTGATGAAAGCATTGAGATCACGACACACCACCAGGAGCTCTTTCACGTCCTGCTCAACCTTATCTCCAATGCAAAAGATGCACTTAAAAAGAGTGATATGGCAATAAAAGAGATCGTTATGCATGCGGAAAACACCGATGACGGAAAAACGCTCATAACGGTTTACGATCATGGCGGGGGTATCCCGGATATGATCATGGACCGGATATTCACACCCTACTTTACGACAAAAGAGCAGGGTGAAGGTACCGGTATCGGGCTTTATATGTCCAAGCGTATCATCGAAGAGGTGTTAGGCGGAAAACTGGATGTGAGAAACGAAAACGGCGGGGCGCTTTTCAGCATCACCCTCAACAGGGCGGAAGAAGAGAGTACTAACGGCTAACAGCAGGCTAACATCAACCGAACTTGCCGGTGATGTACTCCTCTGTCAGCTTCTCTTTCGGTGTGACGAAGAGCTCTTCGGTCTTGCCAAGCTCGATCAGCTCGCCGAGGTACATGAAGCCGGTGTAGTCGCTTACACGCGCAGCCTGCTGCATGTTGTGGGTGACGATGATGATGGAGACGCGGTCTTTAAGCTCCGTTACCAGCTTTTCGATCCCCTGGGTGGAGATAGGGTCGAGTGCGGAGGTCGGTTCGTCGAAGAGAAGGACTTCCGGCTCCACGGCGATGGCGCGCGCAATACACAGACGCTGCTGCTGACCGCCCGAGAGGCCGTTCGCGTCGTCTTTGAGACGGCTGTTGACCTCTTTCCACAAGGCGGCGTCTTTGAGTGCTTTTTCAACACGGTCTTGAAGTTCTGTCTTGTTCTTGATCCCCTGCAGGCGCATACCGTAGGCGATGTTGTCGAAGATGCTCATCGGGAAAGCCGTCGGCTTCTGGAAGATCATCCCGATCTGTGTGCGAAGCTTGATGAGCTCCTCTTTCGGGTCGAGGATGTTGCGGTTTTCGAACATGATCTCGCCCTCGTAGGTATTGCCCGGGTAGAGGTCGTGCATACGGTTGAACGAGCGCAGCAGCGTCGTCTTACCGCAGCCTGAGGGCCCGATGAGCGCGGTAACGGCGTTTTTGGCGATCGGCATGGAGACGTTCTTGAGGTTCGGCTCGCTTGCGCCTTTGTACGTAAAGTTAAAATTGTTTACAGTGAGTGCTTTTTCTTCAGTAACATCAACGATGGTTGCCATAATTATTTACCTTTTTTCGTAAGTAGGATCAGTCGACCGATTATATTGAGGCCCAGGATGAACATAGAGAGGATGAACGCCGCCGCCCATCCAAGACGCTGCCAGTCCTCGTAAGGGCTGGTCGCGTAGTTGAACATGGTAACCGTCAGTGAAGCCATCGGCTCCATCAGGTCCGTACTCATAAAGTTGTCGTTAAACGACGTAAAGAGCAGGGGAGCCGTTTCGCCTGCAACACGGGCTACACCGAGCAATATACCCGTGAGTATTCCCGCTTTTGCACCGCGGTAGACGACCTGGATGATCACCTTGTATTTCGGCGCACCCAGTGCAAAGGCCGCTTCGCGCAGGGTGGAAGGGACGAGGTGGAGCATGTCGTCGGTGGTGCGCAGGATGATGGGGATCATGATGATCGTCAGCGCGATAACACCCGCCCAGCCGCTGAAGTGTCCCATAGGGATGACGACGATGGCGTAGACGAATGAACCAATGACGATACTCGGGGCACTCATCATGATGTCGGAGATGTCGCGAATGGTGTCGGCGAGTTTTGACTTCTGCCCGTACTCGCTCAGGTAGGTACCCGCAAGGACACCCAGAGGTACACCGATGAATGTCGCCATGCCGACGATGATAAGCTGGCCGATGAGTGCGTGCTTGAGACCGCTCTCCTCATAGCCCGGAGGTGCTCCCTCAAAGGCGAAGATGGCCCAGTTGATCGCTTCGATGCCGTTTATGACAAGGACACCGAGGATCCATAAGAGGAAACCGATTCCGATCAGCGCCGAAAGAGTGGAGAGAACGAGAACGATATTGTTGACGAGTATACGTTTTTGTACGGGGCTCATTATGCTCTCCTTGTGCGGCGAAGGAAGTAGAACTTCGATACGGCGATGATGGTAAAGCTGATGACCAGCAGGATCAGCGCCAGCTCGAAGAGGCTGGAGAAGTAGAGGTCGGTATCGGCCTCGTTGAACTCATTTGCCAGGGTGACCGGAATGGAGGTCGCAGGATCCGTGATCTTCTCGGGTATCTTATGGACGTTGCCCATAACGAAGGTTACGGCCATCGTCTCACCGATAGCGCGGCCGAGTGCAAGGATCATCGAACCGATGATGCCCGCTTTGGCATAGGGGATGACGATATCTTTGATGACATCCCATTTCGTACCGCCCAGCGCATAGGCCGACTCTTTGAGGATATCGGGGGTCGTGTTCATCGCATCGCGGGTCACCGCAGCCATAAACGGCAG
The DNA here is from genome assembly GCA_041546225.1 of Sulfurimonadaceae bacterium. Lineage (GTDB taxonomy): Bacteria > Campylobacterota > Campylobacteria > Campylobacterales > Sulfurimonadaceae > JBFEWT01. The sequence goes on along the minus strand of JBFEWT010000029.1, from coordinate 9,601 downwards.
GATCATGATCGCCAGTACGATACCCGCCGTGAGCATACCGATACCAAGACCGCCGAAACCGTCGCGGATGATCGGAACGAAATAGAAGAGGCCCCACATACCGTAGATGACCGACGGGATCGCTGCGAGCAGCTCGATGGAGACACCCACGGGTCCTTTGATCTTGGCCGGTGCGATCTCGCTGAGGAAGATGGCAACGCCGATAGCGATGGGGATGGCAAGCAGCATCGCAAGGAAGGTGGAGATAACGGAGCCCGCGATGGCGGGGAATGCACCGAACTTCTCAAGATTGGGCGCCCACTTCGATTCGGTTACAAAGTCCAAACCGAATGCCTGCATGGCAGTAAGCGACTCTTGGAAGAGTACGGTGAAGATCCATGCTACGATAAAGAGTACGGCAATGGCGACAATGCGTGTGATATTGGCAAAGAGTCTGTCCAGAATAGTGTTCATTGCAGTTGTGTTCCCCGAAAAATAGTTTCGGAATTTTAGTAAACGTAGGTTACAAAAAGGTTACCAATTCTGTAACCAAGCGGCAACCATCGCTATTCTTGGGGGTGTTCAAGACTTTTCAGGTGTTTCGAGAGCCACAGTTTCGCCTCTGCAAGCGTGGAAAACTCCCCATCGAGCTGCGCTTCGAAAGCGGCATTCAAAACCCCCTTGAAGGTTTCGGAGGGGGTGAGCCCTTCGGCGATAAGGTCGCGTCCTTTGAGGAGGGGCTGGGGCTGTTTTTGTGCAAGGCCGAGCCTCTCGATATGTTCCGCAAACCACGCTTCCGCCACAAAGATGCCCGAGCGCGCCTCTTCGGTCGTCCGGCCGAGATAGTCGGCTTTTGCGACGAGAAGCAGGTCGTTAAGATCGACGTTGAGGGCGAGACGTCTGAAGGCACCGTCTTTAGCCCCCTCTTTGAAGAAACGGTACGGTTTTCCATGGTGCCTGACAAGTGTCAGGACAACTTCTATAAGCCGTTTTTCGTTGCTGATCTGTTCTAGAAAGGAGAGCGTGGGCTGCAGGCCCGCCTCTTCATGCCCGTAGGAGCGCAACCTTCCCTCGAGCATCTGCGTAGTGTGAGGCTTGCCGAAGTCGTGGCATAAAACGGCGAGCATCAGAGCGATATCGCGTTTGGCATCGCCTGTACGCAGTCGGGCCATTGCATCGAGTGAGAGCATGGTATGGGTCCATACATCGCCTTCAGGATGATATATGGGGTCTTGAGGTGTGTTTTTAAGGGCCTGCAGTTCGGCATAGTGTTTTAAAAGGCCAAACGGTTCCATCAGCTCAAAGCCCAACGAGGGGTGTTCTGCTTTGAGCAGGAGCTTTCTGAACTCCTCGAAAATACGCTCTTTTGGCAGCTCCCCGGCAGCTCCGCTTTCTACCATATCGCGGCAGAGCGCAAGCAGGTCGGGCGAGATGCTCAGCTCAAAACGCGCAGCGAACTGCAGTGCCCGGAAAATACGCAGGGGGTCTTCGACAAACGTCGATGCATCGACACAGCGCAGCAGACGATCGTGCAGGTCCTTCTCCCCGCCATAGGGGTCCAGCAGCGTCTGTGATGCGATATCGTAGCCCATGGCGTTTATGGTGAAGTCACGGCGCAGTGCCGCGGTCTTAAAGTCCAGCGAACCGTCTGTGGTGACGCAGAAGCCCTGATGCCCGCTCCCGGTCTTTACTTCGGTACGGGGCAGGGAGAAATCGACTTCATACTCCGCGATATTAAGCTTTAACACACCGAAGCTTTTACCCACTTCATAGACTTTTCCAAAGGCAAGCAGCAGGTTTTTAAGCTCTTCGATACTTCCGGCGCCAAACACTTCGATGTCAATATCTTTGCAGGGGATGCTCAGAAGCGCATCGCGTATATAGCCGCCGACGACGACGGGACGCAGACGTGCTCCTATGAGTGCGGCGGTAACATTCAAAAGCTCTGGGGGAAGGGTAATCATGCCTTATTGTAACGTAATAGCGGGGCTATTTACGCAGTTTTGAGATCTCAAATCCGAAGCGTGAGCCTTTGCCGACCTTGCTTTCGATGATTAGGGAGGTATCGTGCAGCTTGAGGATGTAGCTGACGATGGCAAGCCCCAGCCCCATGGAGTTGTCCCAGGTGTTTTTGCTGACGCGGTAGAACTTCGATGCGATCTTGTCGAGTTCGCCCTTCTCTATTCCCATCCCTTTGTCCGTGACCATAAGGCGGTCATTTTTGATGGTAACGGTGACATCGTCTTCGGAGTATTTCAGCGCATTGTCGACGAGGTTTACGATGACCAGTTCAAGCATGGTCTTGTCTGCATGGACAGGTGTCGATAGGCCCTTATAGGTGATGTTGCGGTGGATATATTTTTTGGAGAGGTTTGCCACCGCCTCCTGGCAGAGTTCATCAAGGTCGAAGTCGGTCGGTTTGATGCTCAGGTCCTCGTTCTCCAGTTTCACGGAGAGGGCGAGGCGGTCAAGCATAGCGGATATCTTTTTACCGTTACCGAGGATCTTGTCGAGGAATTTTGTCCGGATCTTTACATCGGTTTCGGGATCATCGCGCAGGGTCTCGGCGTAGCCCATAATGGAAGCGATGGGGTTCTTGAACTCATGCGAGATCGCCGAGAGGATGTCGTTGCGCTGTTTGTTGACAAGACGCAGTTTGGCGGTGTACTTGCGTTTCTGTTTTTCACGCGACTGCAGCTTTTTTACAAGGTTTTTCAGCAGCAGCGAGATCTGCAGGAACTCGTTAAAGAAGCGGGTCTTGATGATCGCTTTATAGTTGTTGTTGGAGATCTCGTCAAGGTATCGGGTGATCTGGGTGATGTCGTATTGGATCTTTTTGCTCATCTTGTAGGAGATCATCAATGCCAGCAGCACAAAGAATGTAAAGACCAGGGCAAGTTTTGTCCAGAGTTTGTAAAAATCCTTCATAACGCTTTCAAGGCTTGTCGAGAGGCGAAGGGTGACGGGATAGTCACGGTAGAGCGTACGTTTTGCGACATAGAGGAAATCTGTTTTGAGGGTGCTGGAGTAACGTATGGAGACGCCATAGGGTTGTGAAGCGGACTCCATGATCTCGACACGGTTGGCATGGTTTTCCATCTTCTCTTTGTCGGTATTGCTCTCGGAGATAACGATACCGTCGCGGTTGACGACGGTGATGCGAAGCTTGGTCGCTTCGTGGGCCTGCCGGACAAAGCTGTCAAGCTCCTGTGCAGAGGCGAGTTGAAGTCCAATGAGATCAAGCCCCTGTTTCAGGCGCTCCTGGTTATTGTCGATGACGACGGATTTGAGGGTAATATAGCTGATGATCGAGGCAAACAGGAGTGTGCCGACAAAGAGGCCGAGAAAGTTGATAAAGAAGTGGTGATGGATCTTTAGCACAGTGTGTACCCGACGCCCCGCACGGTCTTGATGTACTCTTTGCTCTTGTCGGGGTCTATCTTCTCTTTCAGGCGGTTGATAGCGACGTTTACGGTACGGTCCTGGTAGACTTCGTCGCCTCCCCATACGCGTTCGAGAAGGAAATCGCGATCGAGTACGACATTCTGATTCATGATGAGGGTATGGAGCAGGTCAAATTCCAGTTTGGTCAGTTCGACCGGTCTCTTGTCGATAAAGACCTCGCGGGAACCGAGATTGAGTACGATATCGCGGTAGGCGACATTTCCCTCGTTGATGTCTGACTTGGTGCGGCGAAGCAGTGCTTTGATGCGGAAGAGCAGTTCTTTCATGTTGAAGGGTTTGGTGATGTAGTCGTCCGCACCGCGCAAAAAACCCTCTTCGATGTCGCTCTCTTTGTTCTTGGCGCTCAGGTAGATGACGGGGGTCTGGATACCGTGTTCGCGAAGGGATGCGACAAATTCGCTTCCTTCGACACCGGGGAGGTTGCGGTCCATGATGAGCAGGTCGACACTCTCCTCTTCAAGTACCTGTTCGACGCTCTTGGTGCTTACAAAGCCGATCGTCTCGAATCCCTCTTTTTGGAGGTTGTATTCAATAAGTTCTAAAATATCTTCTTCATCTTCGACGATGACGATCAGCGCGTCCATAGACACCCCTTGAGTTTAGCTATAGATGTGGATCTCTCCGCCTTTTTGGGCAAAAAGCATCAGGTTGGCAATGTTGACCGAACGGTCGCATGAGCGTTCGAGTTTGCGGAGCGTTCCGAGGACACGTACGTATTCAATGGAGAGCTCATCGCCGTGCATGACCTGGTTCAGGATCTCTTTTTCCAAAATGGCGAAGAGGTCATCGTTCTTGCTCTCTTCTACCATGACCTTGCGATAGATCTCGTCGATGTCGCAGCTGTCAAGTGACTGGAAGCAGTCGAGAATATATTGTAGCGCATTTAGCGAGCTTTTATGAAGCTGGATAATCGTATTGTCCAGCGGTCTGAGGTTGCACTCGCTCTCACAGTGCTCTTTCATACGGCGGGCATATTTTTTGACCCCTTCGCCGATGCGCACCAGCTCGTTCGTCATTTTAAGGTAGGAGACCAGTGAACGCAGTTCATTGGCTTCGGGACCGAAAAGGGCGAAGGTCTTGATGATCTCGTTGTCGATGGTATTGGCATCGACTTCAATGGACTTGAGGTTTGATTTGACATTGTCAAAAAGCTCGCTTGTGCGGTTTTCATATGCTTCAAGCGATATCTGGCTGCTGGAAATGATGTTTTCAAGCAGGGAGGTGATCATACCCTGGATCTCATTGACTTTGTTTTCGTAACGCGGCAGCATGCTGACCCTTTATTTCTGTCTTGGTGTAAAAAATTGCGGGATTGTAACCCACAAATGTAACAATAAGGTTACATCTTGATTGTTTATTATAGCAGGCAAAGCGCCGTGATGTGACTGTGCTGTTTCCGGTTGGAGGACGTTTCTTGTTAAACGGTGTCGGGCGGGTGCCTGCTCGAAGAGGCGTTTGGGCGGCATCGCCTTTAGAGCAATGCCGGCAGTGGATTGCAGACGATGCACAAAGTCCTAGTAGGTATCTTTCTGCGTGCTGATGAGGGCTATGTTTTCAAGGCCGTGTTTCTTGAGCATGTCCAGCACGGCTACGACATTTTTGTATTGTACTTTTTCGTCAATACGGATGCTTACGAGCTGCTGCTTGTTCGGCTCTTTCTCGAGGAACATGCCGAGTGTACCCACGGTGATCACCGCGCCGTTAAGGGCGAGCTTGTCCACAGCGATCTCGATGGTCATCTCTTTGATCTCGACCTTCTCGGTAGAGGCTTCTGTCTGAGGGAGGTTAAGCAAAAGTGCCAGCTCCTCTTTTTTAAATACCGTGGTCACGAGAAAGAAGATCAGCAGCAAGAAGACGATGTCGATGACAGGCGTCAGATCCGGCGTTAGAAACTCTCTTCGTTTCATTGTTCTTTCCCGATGAGGATCGTATCGGCATCTTTGTACATCAGCGCTTCAAGCGTATCGAGCTTGTGTGCCAGGAAGTTATACCCGACATAGTGCGGGATGGAGATGATAAGTCCCAGGATCGTCGTGACAAGGGCCAGTGAGATACCGCCGGCAAATGTACTGGTATCACCCATTCCCGATGATGCGATCGTCTCAAATGCGACGAGAATACCGATAACCGTACCCAGAAGTCCCAGAAGCGGGGCAAGGGTCGCGATGGTCTTGATGAGCCCCATACCTTTTTCAAGCTCCCCCAGTTTCTCTTCAAGACTGCTTTTGACGTAGTTCAGGACCAGGGCTTTGTCTTTTGACTGGTTTATAGAGCCAAGCATCTCCTGGATAAAGAGACCTCTGTTTCTGGTACTTTGAATGATCTGGAAGTATTTCCATACGGTAGTTGTAAGGCCGATTGTCAGCATGGCTAATAACACATAGCCTATGATGCCGCCTTTTTCAATATAGCTTAGTAAATCCACGTTATGCTCCTTTGTTAAGTGTGAAAATAATTGGTACTTCGACGATAATCTCTTCCTCGTTGAGGTCCTCAGGGATCAGGTCATGTTTCCCGACACGTTTAATGGCCTTGATAGCCGCTTTGTCCAGACGTGTATGACCGCTTGACTCGACAATGGCGATGTCGCTGATCGTACCGTCTTTGAGGACCTTGAAACCGACGATAGTCGTACCCTCTTCCCCTTTGGTCTTGGAGATCATCGGGTAGCGGCGGTTGTTGCTTATCTTGCTGCCGAGTTTTTGGACGTACTCGGTTTTGATGCTCTCTATGCGGGCACGCTCCGCAGCTTCGCGTTCAGCTTTTTCCCGTGCGATACGCGCAGCTTCCTCTATGGCTTTGCGTTCGGCTTCGGCCTTGGCTCTGCGCTCGGCTTCCTCTTTGGCTTTACGCTCCGCCTCTTCGCGGGCGATGCGTTCGGCTTCTTCGCGGGCTTTGCGCTCAGCCTCCTCTTTGGCTTTGCGCTCCGCTTCTTCGCGGGCGATGCGTTCAGCTTCTTCGCGGGCCTCGCGTTCGGCTTTTTCACGGGCGATTCTTTCACGCTCCTCTATTTCGCGCTGTCGCCGCTGCGCCTCTTCGAACGCTTTTTCGAGGGCAAGCTTTTCTGCCGCTTCGCGGGCGAGACGCTCAGCTGTTTCCCTGGCAACACGTTCGGCTTCCTGTTTGGCAGCGATCTCAGCCTGCCGCGCGGCTTCGGCTGCCAGTCTGGCCGCTTCTTCCGCTTTTCTGATCGCTTCGGCTTCGAGGCGGGCCGCTTCGGCTGCCGCTTTTTGGTCCGCTTCGAGTTTAGCCAGTCTGGCTGCCTCTTCCGCCGCTTTTTTCGCTTCGAGTTCGGCTACGCGCTTGGCCTCGAGTTCCGCCTGGCGTTTGGCTTCTTCTGCAGCTTTGCGCTGTGCTTCGACCTCTGCCTGTCTTGCAGCTTCTTCGGCCAGGCGTTTAGCTTCCTCTTCGGCTTTGCGCTTGGCTTCGAGTGCCGCTTGACGTGCAGCTTCTTCAGCCGCCTGTTTGGCTTTGAGCTCTGCTTTGCGTTTTGCTTCCGCGGCAGCTTGCTGTTCGGCTTTGAGTTTTGCCTGACGCGCTGCCTCTTCGGCTTTGCGCTGTGCTTCGAGTTTCGCCTGGCGTGCAGCTTCTTCTGCCGCCTTGCGTTTTGCAGCTTCCGCGGCTTTGCGCTGCGCTTCAAGTTCTGCCTGGCGTTTGGCTTCTGCCGCTTTGCGCTCTGCTTCGAGCTTCGCCTGGCGTGCAGCTTCTTCTGCAGATTTGCGTTTTGCCGCTTCGGCGGCGGCTTTGCGCTGCGCTTCGAGTTCCGCCTGGCGTGCTGCCTCGGCAGCTTTGCGTTTGGCTTCTTCTGCAAGCCGCGCTGCCTCTTCGGCTTTGCGTCTTGCTTCTTCAGCTTTGCGGCGTTCCTCTTCGGCTTTGCGTTTTGCCTCGGCATCCTCTTCGGCGAGATGCGAGGTCATAGGGGTATCTTTGCGCTCTACATGTTTGACAATAATTTTATGCTGACTTGTCTTTTTTATCTTGCGTTTCGGTTTCTCTATCACGATGAAGGCGAGTAAAATGGCTTCTATTATGATTACGGAAAGCAGAATAACAAGGAAGCCGGCCCTGCCACTCAAAAATCTCAAAAATATATTCATGGGTGACATTCTATAAAAAAATTATTAAAAATCAAGTTTAAGATGATATTATGTTCGATATCTTTTAATATAAGTAAAGATAATCTTAAAGTGTGATAAAAATGTGATGAAAAAACTAAAAAATCTAGCAATTATCTCCATTATTACCTTGGTTCCTGCAGAAGGGCTGTTCGCGCAGCAGAGCGATGAATCAATCAACTATATTGAAAAAAAGCAGGACCTCGAAGCGCAGAAGGACGAGAGCGGTGAAGCGGTCGTCAGGCTTGAGCCGATCGTCGCCATCGCCGACGAGATACCGGTTGAAGAGTGTTTCGAGATAGAAGAGATAAACTTCCCGGGTGCGACACTCTTGTCTGATGCTCTGAAAGAGGAGTTTACACGCGAGTTCTTTGGCGGGTGCGACAAGATCCCGCGTCTTAACGAACTGACAAAACGGGTGCATGACTATTATATAGAAGAGGGCTATATCACGTCGCAGGTCTATATGAAACCCCAGGATCTCTCTGACGGTGTCATCGACATAACGGTGCTTGAGGGCAGGGTCGAGAAAGTCGACAGCAAGATCTATACGGGGCTCATCTATCCGGGTTACGAAGGCGAACTGCTCAATATCGACGAACTCAAGTCGAGTCTGAAAATGCTTAACGTCCTCAAATCGAAACGTGCGAAGATGACGCTGAAGCCCGGTAAAAAGAGTGCCCACAGCATTGTCAAGATCGATTATGAAAAAAGAGGGCGCGAAGTGGTCTCTTATTTTAATTTCAACAACAACTTCGGAAAAGAGCTTGAATGGGTTCCGATGGGTCTGGGCATCGAATGGGAGAACCCGCTGAACGCCTTTGACACGTTGAGTATACAGCTTAACCGGGTCCTTCAGGCGAACAACAAAGATATAGCACTGGGAAGCGCCATCGCTTACGCACTTCCCGTCTACCGTTTCGTGTTTTCGATGGAAGTGGCACAGTTCACCTACGATCAGAGTCTGCGCGATGTAAATTATAATTACAATTCAGACGGCAGAAGCGAAGTCTACTCGGGCGGGGCAAGCTATCTGGCCTATAACAGCCGAAGCAACAGGCTGGAGCTGGAACTGGGTGTCGACTATAAACAGAACAGGACGTTTTTGCCGAATGCTTATGCAAGGGGTGTGGATTACCGTATGGCAATCGGCAGTGCAGCGCTCAAGCATACCTATTATGGAGCGAGCTACTTTGTAGACACCAGGCTAGAGTACAACCATGGACGGGCGTCGGATATGCCGCTGTTTGACAGGGATTTTGATAAAGTTACCGGCGAGCTCAGCCTGACGAAATATTTTGAACCGCAGATACCGCTTATCTACAGCCTCGTCAGTTACGGGCAGATGAGTAACAATGTTCTGCCCGGCAGCGAGCAGATCAGCATAGGCGGTCCCAATACGGTCCGCGGACACAAATACCTCGGGGTAGCGGGCAGCAGCGGCGCGTATGCGCGCAATGAACTGCTTTATGAGAACCGGATGCGTTTTGCCAACGTATACCCTTATCTGGCTTTTGATTACGGCCGTGTCCGTTGTCTGAACAGCAGCAGCTGCGGGGAGCTTTACGGGGGTGCAGTCGGTGTAAGACTGCAGGAAAAGAACTTCAACTTTAACTTCTTTTACGGGGCGCCTCTGCAGGTATCCGAACAGAAGACGTTGTCTCAGATCAATATCAGTATGGTCTTGAACTATTAAAAGGAATGTGAATATGGGAATGAATACATTATGGCGTGTGGCAACGGCCGTATTGCTTTGTACGACATCTCAGCTTGCAGGTGCGCAGAAAGAGAGTAGTCCGAAAGAGGAGGGCGTCGTCTCTTTCTCTCAGCAATACCGGGGAATGGAGCGCAGTGACGACCCGCAGGAACATATGGTCATCTCTGATGAGGTAATGCATCCGCTGGGTACTTCCGAACTCCGTGTCGGTGAAGAGCCGACGAAAGAGCAGATAGAGGCGGCCGACACCGATATGGTCTGGATCAAAGAGGAAGAGGTCGCCGGTTTTAAACTCTATATGCCCGTTGTCTACCTTAAAGAAGAG
>JBFEWT010000095.1:0-8447 GCA_041546225.1 Sulfurimonadaceae bacterium | reverse complement strand
GACTCAACCGTGTCTCGCTCTATGCCACGGCGCAGAACCTGCTGGAAAAGTCTGACGAAGAACTGAGCGCATTGCGGAAAGCGGGACTGAAGCTGCTCTACTTCGGCATCGAGAGCGGAAGCGATGCGCTTTTGCAGAAGATAGAGAAGGGTGTCACCTCTGCAGAGATCACGGAAGCAATGCAGAAGGCCTCCAAAGCGGGCATGAAGCTCTCCGCCACGGTCATTCTGGGCCTTGGCGGGACAACCTGCAGCGATGAACACATCACAGCGACCGCCGCGCTCATCAACACCGCAGCGCCCAACTACCTCTCCACCTTGCAGCTGGGTCTCGAAGAGGGTGCCAAAGCGAAGTTCTACCGCGCGTTTGATGATTTCCGGATGCTCGATGATACCCAGACACTGCATGAACAAAAACGGCTGCTTGAACTGTTAAACCCCTCGCAGAGCGTCATCTTCCGCTCCAACCACGCCTCCAATGCCCTGCACCTTTCAGGCACGCTGCCCAAAGATACGCCAAGGCTCATAGACGAGGTAAAAAGGGCGCTGGAGATGGGAGAACAGGCGTTCATACCGAAGTTTTTCAGGGGCTTTTAACGGTTTGCGAACCACCACATCATCGCATACATGATACCCGGTGTCTTGGCACGGTTTTCATCCAGGATGAACGCTTTTGCCTCACTGACAGGCATCTCAAGCACCTCTATCGCCTCATGGTCGATGCCCCCGCCGTCATGCACGCGCATACTCTCATCTATCTCGGCGTAAAAGAGTGTCTGCTTCGCCCCCGCAAACCCGACCGCCGTATGGTAAGAGGTGATCGCGCGCACATCTTCGGCAGAAACATCGTAACCGCACTCTTCCTCGATCTCTTCAGACGCTATCTGCGCAAGGCTGAGCTCTTTATCGACAATGCCTGCGCAGAGCTCGTAGGTAAACCCGTCGTTGTTCTTCAAATAGACGGGAGGACGGAACTGTTTGACAAGGATAAACGCCTCTTTTTGCGTGTGGTAAAGCAGCACGGCAACGCTGTCATACACTTTGGCGATATCCCACGCTTTTCGGACACCGCCCTGGGTGTAATGCATTCGCTCAAGCTGAACGAACTTCGACGTTTCGCAAGGACCAAGGCTCACATCTTTGATGGTATACATTCAAACGCCTAAAGCAGCATAATACTGGCAAGCCCGAGGAAACTGAAAAAGCCCAGTACATCCGTAGCGGTAGTAACCAGTACCGTAGACCCCACTGCCGGATCGACATCAAGGCGCTTGAGCATCAACGGGATCATTGCGCCGAAGAAACCCGCGACAAACAGGTTGATTATCATCGCCAGTCCGATGACGATACCCAGCATGTTATTGTCAAACCAGAAATAAGCGACGAGCCCCATCAGCACGGCAAAGAGCAGGCCGTTAAAAATAGAGACGGTAATCTCTTTGATGAGCGCCTGCTTTGCATTGGAGGCGTCTATCTCCCCCAACGCCATCTGGCGTACCATGACCGTCAGCGTCTGCGTTCCCGCATTGCCACCCATGGAAGCGACAATAGGCATCAAGATCGCCAGCGGGATGAATGCGGCAAGGGTCTCGTCGAAAAAGGCGATGACAACGGACGCGGCGATGGCGGTTATGAGGTTCAGACCCAGCCAGCTCGCACGCTTTTGGAAAACGCCGAAAAGCTTCTCTTCATACTCCGCTTCGTCGTTGACACCCGCAAGGTTATAGATCTGCTCGGTCGCACGCTCTTCGATGACGTCGTAGATATCATCCGAGGTAATACGCCCGACCAGCCTGCCCTGCCAGTCGACAACCGGAAGTACCGAGAGGTCGTACTGTTCAAACATCGTCGCGACCTCTTCGATGTCGGTAGCCGCTTCAACGCTGCGGAACTCTTTTGAGCCGATCACCTCGCGGTAGGTCTTTGAGAAATCGTAAAGAATGAGGTCTTCCAGGGAGATCGTCGCGATCAGGCGGCGCTCTTCGTTGATGATGAATACCTGATAGATATTCTCAAGCTCGTCAGCCTCTTTAAGACGCTTGAGACGGTCGATGGAAGTCTGTACCGTTTCATCGAGTGTCGCATCGAAAAGCTCGGTCTGCATCCATGCACCCGCCTGGTCCTCTTCATAACGGCGAAGCTTGTCGATATCTTCGCGGTCCTCTTCATCGAGCTGGGCGATGACCTCTTCACTCTTGTCCTCATCGACATCTTCGATATCCTGCATAAGGTCGGTCGCATCATCGGACTCGAGCCCTTCAAGCGCCTGTGCAAGTTCTTTGGAAGAGAGGTATTCGATCGCCTCGTCTTTGATCTTCTCGGGCAGTTCAAGCAGAACGTCACCCAGTATGTCCTGCGGGATTCGCTTCAGATAGTCCACGAAGGTATCGCGGTCTTCCTGACGCAGTTTTTTCAGAAGATAGGCGATCTCGGTCGCATGGAGGTTGTGCGTGTCATTGTCTTCAAGAAACAGTTCAAACGCGTGCTGCATTTCACTATAGTGCTTCATTAAGTCTCTCCTCCCTCAGATCGATCTCGCTGCAGCTGCCCGGATTGAAATAGCAGATGTTATCGTGCAGCGCCACTTTCTGCGGTGCTTTGCCTGTCGCGATGTAAAGATCGACCATCTCGTTAAAGTTCTTTTTGATCTGGTTAAAGGCTTTTTTACGATCCCCTTTGAGCTTGCTCGTCGTCACCTGAACGACCCGTGCAGGGTTGATAGCGCGGCCGTTCTTGTAAAGCCCGAAGTGCAAATGCGGGCCTGTCGAGAGCCCGGTAGAACCGACATAACCGATCACCTGCCCTTTTTTGACGTACTTGCCGTTTTTAATACCGCGGCGGAAAGACTTCTGGTGCGCATAAAGCGTCATGTAGCCGTCGCTGTGGCGTATCTTGATAAGTTTACCATAACCCCTGGAGAAACCGGCAAAGACCACCTTCCCGCTGCCTGCGGCCATAATAGGCGTACCCGAACGCGCCGCATAGTCAATGCCGAGATGGGCGCGGTATTTTTTCAGGACAGGGTGAAAACGGCGTTTGGTAAAGACGGAACTGACGCGGGCGTTTCGCACGGGACGTGCCAGCAAAAAGCCCTCGACCTCATGCCCCTTTTCATCATAATAACGCTCATCCGTGTTCAGGTAGACGAAATGGCGTTTATTGCGCATCTCGATCATCGCGACCTGCAGTTTCGGCATGGAGAATGGCTGCCCCATACGGTACTTCTGATCGTAGATCATCACAAGCTGATCGCCTTTGCGAAGGTCTCTTCTGAAGTTCAGGGAGTTTTTAAAACCGTTGACAAAGCTCTGGGCGATCCTGGTCGAGCCGGTCGCTTTGATGATGTCGTTGTAAGGGGAGTTCTCGATCTTAAGGGTAAACGCCTCGCGTTTCTCTTCATAGATGATCGGTTCGGGTTTCAGCAGATAGGCGCCGCTGCGGTCTTGCAAGATATGCAGCTGAAGTTCATCATTGATAGGAATAAGCACCTGTCTTATTGTCCCGTCCTCATCACGCAGAAGCTGGTAAGTGACCCCGCTGATGATCTCCTCGGTGAGCTTCTGGTCCTCTCTATCGAGATCGTAGTAGATGTTTTGAGGAAGGTTATTGCTTTCAAGAAAGGTGAGCAGCGTCTCGCCCGAGCTCCAGTTCAGGTTCTGCACACTGGCAGAGAAAAGCAGCATCGGCAGTAACAGCAAAACTCCAATACGTACCATCGTCCGAACCTCGTGCTATTTTTTCCAAAAGAGTAGCGAAAGTTCACTTATAAAAGACTTCCCGCAAGAGGCCTCATCCCTTCACAGCAGGGAGTTTTTGCAAGAATTTTAAAGGTTGCTGGGGTATAATCACCTGATTTAATACAGGACCTTTACATGAGGTCCGCAGAAAAGGTTTTTAACTTTGCGATACTTTTTGCTCACGCTTATCCCCCTGATGCTCTCAGCCGCCGCCATCAAAGCACCCCTGCTTGATGTCACAGACGATACGGCGACCATCAGCAGCGAAACGGTGCATCCGGGTACCAGCGGCTATGTGCTGCGCAATTTCAACGATACGTTCAGTTCCATCATCTCCAACGTACGGGTCACCGCTTATGACGCCCAAAACAAAACCGCGACCCTCGCACTGGCGCCCTACAGCGGTCTGCAGCAAGACTCCCTTCCAAAAGGGATGTGGAAAGCTCAAAAAGGCGACATCGCCGTTCTGGCACACGGGTATGGTCAAGGACTTCTTATAGCCCCGTCCGATAACGTCTATTCGCATCTTGTCGAAAAGAACCCCTCTCTACGATGGGTTCATCCGGACTATTTTGCCGCCCACCTCTCATTTGAGGGGCATCCGACACCGCTCACGGAAGATTTCCGCAACTTCTGCGAGCAGACATCCACGGGCCTGCTCCATATCTATCTTCTCGACCACCTTTTCACACTCGACTGCAGCAGCACCGCTCTGCTCGAGATACTGCCGATACCTATTCAGCGCAGCGAAGAGAAGCTTCCGTTCTTCTCGCGTCTTGCCACCATCAATGCCGATCTCTGGGGAGAAGGCAGCGATGAGCTTGAAGCGTATGACCTGCACTACCTGAGACTGATAGAAGCAAACAATCCCGACAACAAAGCGCTTAAAGCTTTTCTGTCAGAAAACAGTACGGTGATTGAAAAACTGACGCAAAGTACCAAAGCGGATGACATCTCCGATTCCAATGCACAAAAACGCGCCTCATTTCTGGACGCAAAATAAGAAACCCTGAGAAGGAGCCCTGATGATTGACTCAAAACACCTAGACTATTTTAAAAAGCTTTTAGAGAGTGACAATGTCTACAGCGACAAAGCGCACCTCATCGCCTACTCTTACGACGCCACCCGTGAGCACTTCGAACCCGACGCAGTCCTTTTCCCGCGCCATGAACAGGATGTCAGCGATATCCTGCGCTACTGCAACGAGCACCGCATCGTCATCGTCCCGCGCGGAGCCGGCAGCGGTTTTACGGGCGGTGCCCTTCCAAGCCAGGGCGGCATCGTCCTTGCTTTTGAAAAACATATGAACAAGATCCTAGAGATCGACATGCAGAACATGGTCGCCGTCGTTCAGCCGGGCGTGGTCAACATGGACCTGCAGCGTGCCGTGGAAGAGGTAGGCCTTTTCTATCCGCCGGACCCTGCCAGCCAGGACTACTCGACCATCGGCGGCAACGTCAACGAGAATGCCGGCGGGATGCGCGCGGCAAAATACGGCATCACCAAAGACTACGTCATGGCGATCCGCGCAGTACTGCCTAACGGCGACATCATCAAAGCGGGCAAACGCACCATCAAAGACGTCGCCGGCTATAACATCGCGGGTATCCTTATCGCTTCGGAAGGCACGCTTGCCGTCACAACCGAAGTGACCATGAAACTGCTCTCCAAGCCGAAGATGACCAAAACGGCCATGGGTATTTTCGAGAGTGTCTCCCAGGCGATGGAAGCGGTCTACAAGACGATGGCCAGCGGTGTCACACCTGTAGCCATGGAGTTCCTCGACAACCTCACCATCCGTGCCGTGGAGCAGACATTCAACAAAGGGCTTCCGGTCGATGCCGGTGCCATCCTCGTCACCGACGTCGACGGCAACCTCGAAGAAGATTTGAACTTCCAGCTCGCACAGATCGAAAAAGTCTTCCGCGAGAACGGCTGTTCGGAGTTCAAGATCGCGGCCAATGACGCCGAAGCGGCTGACTTATGGTTCGCCCGCCGCAACGCTTCGCCGGCGCTTAGCGTCTACGGCAGCAAGAAACTCAACGAAGACGTCACCGTACCGCGCGCGGTACTGCCGCAGCTGCTTGAGAAATTCTACGCCATTGCGGACAAGTACCAGATCAACATCCCCTGCTTCGGCCACACGGGTGATGGCAACGTCCACACCAACGTCATGGTCGACGGCTCCGATCCCGAGCAGGTAAAGATCGCCTATCAGGCTATCGAAGAGGTCTTCCAGGCCACGGTAGACCTCGGCGGTACACTCAGCGGCGAACACGGTATCGGGCTTGCAAAAGCACCGTATATGCACATGGCGTTCACCGAAGAGGAGATGAACCTCTTCCAGTCCATCAAACAGGCGTTCGATCCGAACAATATCCTCAACCCGAACAAGATGGGGCTCAAATAAAGGCAATCTCATGAACCGACGAGGCATAAAACAGCTCTGGCGCCATCTGCGTTTTTTTATCGTCAACCTCTTTGACATCGAGCTGACCTACTATGCCTCGAGCCTCAGTTTCTATACGATATTTACCATTATCCCCCTGCTGGTCATCGTCATGACGCTCATGACGACCATGCCGAGTTTCGTAGACTACTATGCCGGCCTCAAAAGCTTTCTGCTTGAGAACCTGATGCCGGTACAGTCCGAGGCGGTGACCGCCTACATCGATACCTTCTTGGAGAACTCCGTCAAACTCGGTGTCATAGGCTTTACGATGATCATCATCGCATCCATGCTCTTTTTTGACAACTTCGAATATATCGTCAATAAGATCTTTCATACCAAGACCCGCACCATCTGGGAGTCGGTCACGACCTACTGGACACTGATCACACTCACACCCATCGCCCTGACAGTCTCGTTCTACCTTTCGGCAAAAGCCACCGAGCTTATCAGCGAGTATGGGGTTTCGGGATGGCTGAACGTGATGGCGATCTTCCCCTACATCATCATCTGGGCGCTCTTTTTCCTTATCTATAAGATCTCCGTCAATGCCCCCGTCAATACAAGGGCGGCAGCGATCAGCTCGTTTCTTATCGCCGTTGTCTGGACCGTGGCTAAAAATGCCTTCGTCTACTACGTCTTCTACAACAAGACCTATGCGACGATGTACGGCTCATTTTCCATCCTGCTCTTCTTCTTCCTCTGGATCTACGTATCGTGGATCATCTTCGTCTACGGGCTCAAACTATGCTACCTGATAGACCGCGCCTACAAATACCGTCAAAGCAGCAAGAGCGAGGAAGAGTAGCGCCTGTTTGTAGCGTACCGCCGCAAGTGAGAGCAATAGGTAAAGCCCCATAACACTTGCCGGCAGGGTAACACTCGTTTTGCTCTCACCCAACAGCAGCAGTTGCCGTACTGAACCGTCAAGAAGATCGCCGATGCCAAAAAGATGCAGCAGTGCGACAAGCGGATAGAAGAGATTGAAGAGCAGCGTCCATACAACAGAGAACGGGTGCCACAGACTGAATACCTCAAAAAGATAGAGTGCGATGGGCAGCATCATCAGATAGACCCACGCCGAGACCCCCAGCAGTTGCCAGCGCTTTTTCCAGTGGCCGAAATAGCTTAAAAAAAGAAAGATATAGAAAACCCCGCCCACCGAGAGCCAAAACCCCAGACTGAACGCCAGCCGCGGCCAGCATGCGAGCAGAAGCGTGATGGTGATAAGCAGTGTCTGCATCGAGATGACCTTCAACCCCCGGTCATACAGCACGTACCCGACGACCAGCATCCCGAACGCCCGCAACAGCGAAGGGACAAACCCCAGTATCCAGAGATAGGCGAACATAATCAGCGCAGAGAAGATAAAAAGGTCCCGGCGCCGGTTTCGGTAGGGGAACCAGCGCTGCTGAGCCTGCGTATAGAGCGGGGTCAAAACTCCGTAAAGTACCAGCGCGATCACCCCGAGGTGAAAACCGCTGATGGCCAGCAGATGGCTCACACCCAGTGCGGAGAGCTGTTCGCGCAGCTCCTTCGGCATCGGCGAAGCACTGAAAAGCGCCCCGTACAACGCACCCATTGCAAGTTCACTGTGCTGCTGCGCAACACGGCTGCGCAGTTTTTCCTGAAGCGTTCTATGGGGGTAGACCTTTTCTATGCTGCTGTAGACGTAAAAGCCCTTCAGGTAGGAGAGAAAATCAAGCCTCTGCGTCTTAAGCTGCAGCTGCAGCGTCCTGCCGCGCAGGTCTCTCAGATGCGCAGAACCGCTGCTGTAGAACGTCACTCCCGCATGACGCAGTTTCAAAACCGTGTAGCTGCGCCCCTTCTTCTCTTTCACATATTGATGCAGCACCGTCGCATCCACAACGGCATCGTCAAAACGGGTCAGTTCACTGTAGCGATAGTATTCATAAGAGAGTGACAGCAGTAGAAGCAGTGTCGCCGCCAAGGCGGCATAGAGTCTCTCGCGCCCGCTTGAGAAAAGCTGCGGGCGCTCGAGTCGCATGGGCTAGATCGTCGGCATGGAGACGTTCGGCGTGCCCACGTCCATCTGCGCCGAAGAGGTATCGACGTTCTCGTAGACGATCTCCGTTCCGCCGTATGCCGGCATATCCACGAAGCGGGTGAACTTCTTCTGGAACATCAGCTTCACATGCCCCGTAGGACCGTTACGCTGTTTTCCGATGATGATCTCCGCCTCTTCCTCTTCGCGCTCGACGTAGGTCGCCGTGAACTCTTTGCCTTCGGCCTTTGCCGCT
>JBFEWT010000209.1:0-2150 GCA_041546225.1 Sulfurimonadaceae bacterium | reverse complement strand
TTCGGGAAGGACTTCCTCCTCGACGATCGTCTTTCCCAGATCAAAGACGGCAAGCCCGAGCGTCAGGGCGATGACAGGCTTGAAGACAATATCCAGAGAGAGTGCTTCTTCACTGAAAAAGAGCGCCGACCCGAAGGCAAAAAAGCCGTAAAGTACAACAAAAAGCCCAAAGAAGATAAGACCTAAACCTATGATCATATAGGAGATGCGGCTGAGGCGTTTGAACATATCGTTCTTTTCGATGATGTTAAAACGCTCCAGCAGGCCCTGAAGAAAAAAGTCCAAAAAGATATAGCCGTTTTTTGTCGCATACACGACTGTCACACAGAGGTTGCCCGAAGCCGTAGAGATGTACGGGCTGGAGAAGCTGTAGCCCTTTTTAAGGTCCAGAGACGAGATGAGATAGCTGCGGTCTGCTCCTATCTCCGCCTTGCTCTGCCTGTCGATATAGTAATTACCCGACGTCTGTACAAACCCCTCGTCTGTCTCATAAAGGAGTTCAAGGTTCGGGAATGTCGTAAAAAGGCGTTCGGTAATGGCGGGGGTAAGGTCGGTAAGGCACACTTTGCGCAGCGATGACAGGATAAAACGTTCTATCAGCTCCGCATTCTCTTCATAGAGAGCAACGAGTCCATGCATCTGTAATCCTTTCACATAGTCATGCTTCTATTATATGCGATTATTTTACGGTTGGCGGGGAGTTGTTGTTTAGATTTTAAGCATATGGGAAAAGTGTATGCGTCTGTATTTACAAACGTGCGGTAGGCCTGTATCAGGACTTTGCCGCGCTTTCGTGCAATATCCTGTCGAGTACGCTGAAGACTTTCTCGCTCCCCTCTTCCATCTCTGCAAAGGCGGCTTTGAGGCTATCGTTGTCGCGTTGAGTCTCTTTAATAAGGTCAAACACTTTCTTGGTACCGTTGTGCACCGTCGCATGCGGCGACTCGAGTTCGTTGTAACTTGGCATCGTACTGAAGAACTCCTTGCCGTCCCCGCTGTAGTACCATTTGCCCAGTCGGCAATTATGATGGTCGACAAACCCGAACTGTTCGCTCGACGTCAGGGCTGAATAGTAGGTGTTGACCTTCCACAATACATGATCGAGTTTTGCCAGCGCCATAAAGACCTGGGTCGAAGCGTGGTTGATATGCTCAAAGACGTCCTTCATGTTCTCAGTGTCTTTCCCCAGTGTCGCGTCGAGGTTGGTGATGGTAGTGACGGCCTGGACGATACGCTCTTGCACCTGGTTGAACTGGCCTGACATCTCATCGACTTCCTGCTTCATCGTCTGCAGTGATATATTGATCTCGCCAACGGCTTTATCCGTCCTGTCCGCGAGCTTGCGGACTTCATCGGCGACTACCGCGAAGCCCCGGCCGTGTTCGCCCGCACGGGCAGCTTCTATGGCTGCATTAAGCGCAAGAAGGTTGGTCTGGTCGGAGATATCTTTGATCAGCGTCAGGATCTCTTCGACGTCGCGCGCACGGTCAGTCAGGCCGGCGACCATCTCAAGGGTAGTGCCCGAGAGGCCGTTAATGGATTCAAGGTCATTGCTGACGGCCGCGGTATCGACGCAAAGGTCTGATATCTTCGCGATCAGCTCCTGGGAGATGCCGATGTTTTCTTTGGATATGGTGACCGACGCGGCAATGTTGCCCTGTATGTCTTTGATGTTCGACTGCAGGTTGGCGTTTTGCATCGATGCAAGTTCGTCAAACCCGCCGGACACCTCCTCCTCAAGCTTCAACTCGATCTCCACCTGCAGCGATTCCACCTTTTGTAACAATGCCCTGTTTTCGGCTTCGAGTGTTTCATTGCGCAGTTGCAAAACACGGTTTTTTTCTTCTAGCTCTTTATTGTTTGATAAAAACACGTCCCACCCTTTATGACTATGGATAAGCTATTATAATTCATTATCAACTTACATGTTGTTAAATTAAATGTTATAACATGGATGAAAAAGCATAAAAATAGAAACGCAGAAAGCTCACATATCCCTTTTTTTTTGGAGCTGCGGCGTCTGTATGAGGTGGCTGCTGCAGTTGATTAAATATTAATCATCAAATCCGTGTTTTCTGCATACGAATCCGCCATAATACCCCTATCCATCTGTTACGGAGAGAATACATGATCTACCTTGTCGTTTCTAT
>JBFEWT010000013.1:0-30181 GCA_041546225.1 Sulfurimonadaceae bacterium | reverse complement strand
TAAATCACTGTATTGCATCATATAACTACCTTTAAGCGACAGGAATTGTCAAAATTTTTTCACATTTAATCTCTTTTTAAAGAACATTATCTTATTTAGAGATTTGCAGGTTTTTTAATTGTATCGGAAAGTTCGTTAAAAAAAGATTTGTTGGCTATAATTTGAACATAAAATAAACTACACCGTGTAGAATAGAAGCAGGTAATGCAAGGGTACATCGTTCAACTCAACCGCGCACGCGACGAGGATTTAGTAGTATCCATTATAACGCGCGAAAGCTTACAGACGCTTTATCGTTTCTACGGCGCACGCCACGGAACCATCAATCTCGGTTTCAAGATAGACTTCGAACCCATCCTCACGCTCAAGTCTTCCATCCCCCACCTGCGCGACGTCATCCACCTCGGGTTCCCGTGGATCACAGACCACAGCCGCCTGATGCTCTGGCAGCAGTTCATCGCCCTCTTCTACCCGCACCTGAAGCAGTCCGAGGAGACGGGAAGTTTCTACTTCGACCTTATCGAACACGCGGCCGACCAGTGGCAGAAACAGAACCCCAAACGTATCGCCGTGGAGTCCTATGTGCGTCTGCTCGAGCACGAAGGGCGCCTCCACAGCGAACTCATCTGCTTCTTCTGCGACAGCGAAGTCACAGGAAACGTCTCGCTCATACGCGCTTTCCTGCCCGCGCATCCCAACTGCGCCCATACGCTCAGTATCAGTCACGAAGGTCTGAGGGAGCTTTTTGAGAACTTCTCCACGCTTTTCCTGACGGACAAAGAGGTGGACAGGCTCTGGTATGTTTTACTGGAAGGGTTGTAGCGGCTGCAACGCTTTTTGCAGCGCGCGCATACGTATCAGACCTGCTTCTCTTTTACCGTTTTAAACGGTTTCGCCCACATCAGCAGTCTCGGCAGCAGCATCAGGTCAGCGGCGATGGCCATGAACATCGCCAGCACGGTCAGCAGGCCGAAGTAGATGGTCGGGATGAAGTTGGAGAGTACCAGTACGGAGAAGCCTATCATGATAGCCAGAGAGGTATAGGTCATGGCGTTGCCGATACTCGCATGCGAACGGTGCATGGCGCTCAGGTAGTCGCCGTCTTTGGCAACCTCTATCTTGAAGCGGTGGATATAGTGGATGGTGTCATCCACCGCGATGCCGAGGCTGATGGCGGCGATGGTGATGGTCATCATATCCAGCGGGATACCGGCCCAGCCCATAAAGCCGAAGACGACGCCTACGGGTATGACATTGGCGATCATGGCCAATGCAGCGACTTTCAGCGACCTGAAAAGCAGCAGGAACATGGCCGAAAGTATGAGCATCACCACGCCGAGCGTCAGGATCTGCGATGCAAAGAGGCTTTGGAGCATGTTGTTGTAAAGCACCATCATACTCGTCTGTCGGAACTCTTCGGGTTTAAGGCCGACCTGCTCTTCGAGTTCGGCATTGATGCGTTTAAGAAGCGCGTCGCGGCGCAGTTCGCTGTTGGAATCGATGATGCGCGCGGTAAAGCGTACTTCGTTCGCCTCGACATTGACGTACGGCTCAAGGATGATCTTTCTAAACTCCTTGGGGAGTTCGTTGTACAGAAGTGCCAGCTGGAAATTGTCGAGGGCTTCGCCGTCGTTGAGACTCTTGCCCACTTTGAGCATGGTAGCGAGCGACTGCACTTTCCCCACTTCGGGAATGCTCTGCAGGTAGTCGTGGATCTTCTCGACCTTCGCCATCTTCTCTGCGGTAAACCAGTACTGCGCTTCGCCCTCCATCGCCTCGAACTCTTCCTCAAAAGCGTCAAACTCGTCATTTACGACACTCTCTACGGTTTCGTCCGCACTCTCTGCCTCTTCATCGAAGGTGACGACGATATCCAGCGGCGTGGTACCGCCAAGCTCGCGGTCGATCTTCGCCATCCCCTTGTAGATCTCCGTGCTCTTCTTAAAGTAGTCGATAAAGCTGTTCTCGACAATAAGCTGCGACGCCCCGGAGATACTGAAGACTGCCATCGCGACCGCACCGACAATGATCGGCTTGCCATAGCGCTCCACCCCGACGGCAAGCTTAGGCATGATGGCGATACGCGTCTCGAAAAAGCTCGGCGGCAAACGTTTGGGCATCTGGACAAGGACGGCGGGGAAGACCAGAAAGGTAATAAGCAGCGAGACCGCCACCCCCGCACTCATCATCCAGCCAAGGTTGATGACCGGCAGGATATCGCAGACCAGCAGGGAGCTGAAACCCGCAATGGTCGTGAGGATGACGAAGAAACAGGGCTTTGCCATGGAGAGCGTCGCTTCGCGCACCAGGCTCTGCTGCTCCCTGTCGGGATTGAGCCGCAGCAGTTCGCGGTAACGTACTATAAGGTGGATGATGAGCGACATCGTGATGATGAGCTGCAGGGCGATGAAGTTTGAGGAGATAACGGTCACTTCCCAGCCAAACATCCCCAGCAGACCCGTCGTCGCCATGACGCTGAGTGTCGAGATGAGCACCGGCAGAAGGATAAAACGCAGCTGCGAGAAGACGACCCACAGTACGCCGATAAGCAGCAGCAGGACACTGATGCCGTACGTCGAGAGGTCATCTTTGATATAGGTGATCATATCATCGGCGATCATACTGATACCGCCGAGGAAGAGGTCGCCGTTTACACGGTTGCGCTCCATCACCTCCCGGACCTCTACGATGGTCTGGTGGTTACCCTCGCGCAGCTGGTCGCGGTAGGTTTTAAACGCTGCGCTGACCGTTTCAAGCTCCAGTGCCTCTTCGACGGTAATGTTCCCCTCGCGCGCTTTTTTGCTCAGGGCGTTGCGTTCATTGAGCAGTTCGAAGTAATGCAGGTCATCATAAAAGTTGACCAGGATAGCCGTGGTCTTGAAATCTTTGCTGACAAGGTTGTTGCTGTAGATGGGGCTGCCGAGCAGCTCCGCTTTGGCCATGGTCCTGTTGGCATCGGGCGACATCAGCGTCGGGACGTTTTTGACCAGCTCCTTGACCGGTTTCGGCGGGCTTTGCAGTAACGGGACGTTTAAGATCGAGGTGACCGACGCAACGCTTTCAATCGCGTTAAGCTCCTCCGTAAGACGCTGAAGGGTAGCGATGGTCTCATCGGAAAGCAGGTCTTCTTTGGGCGTGTAGATCATGACGAGGTAGTCGGGGTTGTAGTAACGGCTGTTGACCTCGCGCATAAAGTGCAGGTCCCTGTCGTCTTGCAGCATCAATGTCTCTGCAGAGGCGTCCACCTCAAGTTTGTGTGACTGAAAACCCAATGCCACCACGACCAGCAGCACAAAGCCGAGCAGAAGCCGCGGATACTTAAAGACGACAGTGTCGTAAAATCGTGTCAGCATCATCGCTACAGCGGCTCGGAAGTCTTAAGGCGCTCCACCATCTCATCAAAGGTGGACTCTTTCAAGATCCCGGCGAACTGCGTACGGTAGGTCTGGATGAAGCTCACGCCTTCGACTTCCAGGTCATACAGAAGCCAGCCCGATTTTTTTGACTTGTAGAACTTGTAGATCAGTTCCGTCTTGCCCTTGCCATCGACGATGTACGCAGGAACACTGATCCGGCTCGGGGTGTTTTTGACGATAGGCAGCACCTCTACGTCTTCATCGGTATAGAGGTACATCTTTTCAAGGTACGAGCGCTTGAGACGGGTGACGAAAATATCGGTAAATGCCTCTTTCTGCGCGTTGCTCAGCGGTGACCAGACCGCTTTGCCCAGACTCAGGCGCGCCATCAGGTTAAAATCGAAAAGGTCTTCGACCGCATCGATCATCTTCACATCGCGCTGCTCTTTTGGCATAGCCTTGTCCTGCAGCAGGCCCATGATGGTCCCGATACGCTTCTCCAGCTCTGCACTCAGAGCACTCTCTTCTACCGCATGCAGCTGCGATGAGAACATCAATACCAGCAATGCGCCGCTTATCCATGAAAATATTTTATGTGTCATCATTACTCACTAATCTTTTTTTCTCTGTTTTGTCGATAGACATTTTTAAAGAACGGGTATAAGTCTACCGCATCTTTCTTCAAACTTTCATACTCTTCGATATGCAGAGAGCTTTCGTTCAGCAACTCGGCCGAGCGTACGCCCAACCCTTCGTAATAGTTGGCGTATATATTGTAATAGCGTGTTTCCCAGTATACGGCCGGGTCGATATACCAGTCGACCGTCATACCGACGGTATCACGCAGGTTCGACGGCCCAAAGATAGGCAGTACGATATGAAAGCCGCCGCCGACACCGTAATGCCCCAGTGTCTGACCGAAGTCTTCCTCATGGCCTTCCAGCCCGAGCCATGCTTCTGCAGGGTCGAAAAAGCCCAGAAGCCCGACAGTGCTGTTAACGACGAAACGCAGCGTCTCCTCACCCGTGTTCAGCAGTTTCAACTGCAAAAGGTTGTTGACGAAACGGACGGGAAAATGCAGGTTGTTGAAAAAATTCGACACCGCTTCACGGCCGGGTTCTGGTACCACGTAGCGGTATCCCCTGGCAACCGGAAAGAGCACATTGGTAAACAGACCGTCGTTAAACGTCGTCATCGCCCTGTTGTAATCGCTGAGCGGATCAAACTCATCAGCGGTCTCGACCTTGAACTCTTCTTCGAATGCCGCGTCAAAACCACTTTCGAAATCATCTGTCCCTTCGGCTTCTATGGCTGCTGCGTCTGCAGATGCAGCTGTTTCGGCCAGGAGATACGACGACGAGAAAAGAAGAAAAAATAATAATAAGAAACGCATGCGTACAGTCAACCACCACATATTTGATTATTTGGTTCGTATTTTAGCGTAATCCGAAAATAATTCAATCACATTTATAACACACGGTTTATAACGGTATATCATTTAAAGTATGATTAATTTTTTGTGATGTACTATGCTAAACGGTAGATGAAGGACAGGAGAATAAAGATGAAAATGGACTCTTTATTTGGCGCCAGGATCAGTCAGGTTCAGCATTATCAAGGGGTGACCCCTCACATCATCATCCCTGTAAACGGTCTGAACCTCGAAGAGAGAGACGCCCTGTTCTCATCACTGCCTATCACACCGGGTCACCTCATTATGGCAGATAAAAACCTGTCATTTCTGTTGGCGCTTATCTCTGAAAAGCAGAAGAGTGCTATTGCCTTAACCTCTCAAATCAAACATGTCGGCAATGTCAATGTAGACATTGAGGCATTAAGCCTTTTAGTAAAAGACGGAATGCGTATTCTGTCGAACCCAAAGATAACAAAGGATATATCATGAGTGTAGGACAAGAACTTTTAGACGTGCCTCTGGACAAGATGGTCGCGAGTCTGGCTATGGGCGTTGCCGAAGCACAGCGCGCACTGGATGAAAACTCGCTGGCTACCACAATGGAACTGGCTTCTGACGATAACAAGATAAGCTATGTCCCTGCCATCAACGTCACAACGTCGGATTCGGGAACGTCTGTCGAGACGATCACTGCGGAAGATATACCGCTCATCGCCTTTATCCGTCCGACATGGTACCAGTTCTCCGAGACGACGATCGAAGTCTCTATGGATATCAAGACAAAAAGCGAGACATCGACCAAAGTAAAGGTCGGAGCGAAAGCCAAATTCGGATTTGGACCGTTTTCTGCGAGTATCAAAGTCGACGTAGAGCATAACCGCAAGTTCGGTAAAGAGGTGCACGGCACCAGCCGAATGGTCGTCAAGATGGTACCTGTACCGCCGCCGCCGCTGCTGCTGCCGGAGATCAATCAGATCGACATACGATCGGCGCCAACCACATAAAAGTGCCGGGACGCCCCGGCACGTTCAAGACACTTTTTCAAACTATCGAGAGAGCTTCGCTGGTTTGCAAAAGCGTATTCCGCCTACCTAATTTAAGAGCAAAAAGGAGAGAGTATGGAAACCGTAACCGAGATTTCTGCCGAACTGGCAGATTTTGTACAGAGAATGGGTGAGTCGGTCGCGGAAGCGAAACGGCAGATCGACAACGCTTCCATCGAAGCGCTTAAGGCACTTGCCGAAACGAACATGACGATTCCCCTTGTCACAAAAAGCATCGAAGACGGCAAAGTGGTCTATACGACGGAAGAGATTCCGGTATCGCCCCTGTCACTCGGGATGATGCCGACCTTTTATGAATTCCAGAAAACAGACATCGAAGTCTCCATGGACTTCGAGATCTCTGAAGAGAGCAGCGAAAATGCTGCGCCCGGCGGCTACCGCAAGATCGGGAAGATCGGTGTCAACACGAAACGTGTACGGCAGGAGCGCCGCATCAAAAGCGACATCAAAGGGTACAGCTCCCTCAAGATAGAGATGGTGCCTGTTCCACCGCCAAACAGCATACCCGACCTCTTCATCGACAATACAAACGTGCCGGCCGCCAATACGCCTGCGATTCCATCCGGTGACGCCAATGCGTAAGAGCGGCTACTACCGGGCAGATGAGCTTTTCCGCGCAACCGCGAAAGAGATCAAGAACATCTCTGCGGCACAGCAGGAGCTTGCGATGTCCGCTCTTATGATCAACCGGTTGAGATTTCATACATCACTCAGTACGGACCATACCATGCAGGGTCTCAAGTTTGCAGATAACAGCGACCTCTTTCTTGCCGGCAAACATAAACCTGCGTATTTAAAACTTACTGTAAACATTGCCGTTTCGGCAAAAGGATAAAGGAGCCAAACCATGCCTACACCACGTCCGAACCCAACACTCAACTTGCGTAAAATAGAAGCCGAGAACAAAAAACTGCTCACTCTGAACCAAACGCTTGAAAATGAGAAAAAAGAGCTCTTTGCAAAACTCAAAGAGAGTGAAAAGGTCTTCAGCAGCAAAAACACGCTCAAGCGCCATATCCTTGTGCAGGAGATCGTGGAAGAGGAACGCCTGAAGTCTTCCAGACAGCTGGAAAAGCAGAAGCTGGATATCTCCAAACTCCAAACGGAACTCCTGACACTCAAAGAGCGGTATGCGCATCTCGACACTATCCAGTCCCTGCAAAAAGATGAGTTCAACCGTTTTCTCTCATCCTCTATCATCGACCTGCAGAGCGAACTCTCTTCGACCGACGATGCGTACGAGTTCATCGTAAGAGACGTTGAAGTCGAAGCAAACCTGCTGGTAGAACAGCGCAAACTCAAAAATGCGCAGGGTAAACTCGAGCAGAAGATGGTCTATGTCCTTCCTACCAGCCAGCAGCTCAATGACATCGATCCCAAGATGTTCAACCGCCTCAAGTTCTCTCTGGCCGTCGTGCCTAAAGAGTAGCCTAATCTTCAAACGAGCAAAGGGGAAGAGATGAAAAAGCGTTTTTTTGTCGGAACGGTAGAGGCCGACGGATCACTGAAGAGCTCGGGACGCTCGTTCGGCCTGACACCGCAGACGTTTGATGCCGACCGTTCAGACGTACGTCCGCTCGAACTGCCTGAGGAACTCAGCGGCAGCAGCATACTCCTCAAAGGCAGCGCCCACGGGGAGATGATATACGAAGCCAGCTACATCGAAACGCTCTCGCCCGTGACACGACAGCTGATGGAGAGTCTGATCGAAAACGGAACGCTCAGCATCGATGAGCTGCAGGCACACCTTTCAGAGAGTGACGAAAAAACAGTGAAAAAACGGTGTGCTCTGGTCATCGGGCATAAGCAGAGTTCGCCCGGAGCGTTCAACGAAAGCCATCAGCTCTCCGAGTTCGACTTTAACGATGATCTTTCGCTGCGCATCGGCCGCCTCTGCAAAAACGTTGAGATCCAGCGCATCTACCGCCGGACCTACAAAGAGCTCCCCGACGATATCAACGCCGCCCATCCGGACTTTATCATCAGCCTGCACTGCAACGCCTACAATGCATCGGTCTCGGGAACGGAGATGCTCTATCACCACACTTCCGCGAACGGGAAACGCATGGCGGAGATAGTGCAAAAGAAGATGGTGGATTTTCTCGCTTTGCCTGACCGGGGGATCAGACCGCGCACCACGGAAGACCGCGGCGGCTTTTTACTGCGCTATACCAAGGCGCCCTGCGTTATCTGCGAACCCTTCTTTATAGATAACGACAGCGACCTGCAAAAAGCGCTTTCAGACCGCGATGGACTGGCAGCCGTTTACGCAGATGCCATTGAGAGCATAGCCCAACAGCTCTGACTACTGTTCGGGTGTAGAGCTGTATTCGAAATAGACGACAGCCGAGAACCAGACCAGACAGAGGATGAATGTACCCAGGGGAATCAACACATTCACATCGACTTGCATAACCTCTCCTTTTTCGCAGAAGCGCTCCCAAAGACCGTTTCTGCGCTCTTTTCATAGAGTATAGATCGGTCATTACGATGAAAACTATAACAAATAGAGAGCCTGACGATATCGCATTCACACAAAGTGCGCCGATGTGATAAAAACATATGCCCCCTATCAACCGACTCAAACTTTCAAATTGGTACAATCGCTGCATTAAAACTGTATGGGACACCGCATGATAAAACTCGCTTTACTCTTTCTGCTGCTCACCCTGCCGCTTCTAAGCGGTTCATCCTGGCTTGGCGTTCCCCTGTGGGTGTGGGGTTCGCTGGGGATGACCCTCCTTTTCGCCGCCGTTATCATCATGATCATTGAAACACGATGGGAGAGCATCAAAAACGAGGAGCCTATTGATGGATAACGTACTCATCTCAGAGGGCGGCCTATGGTTTTTAGGGCTCTATCTTCTCTCGCTTATCCTCGTCGGCGTTGCCGGGAAACTCGCCAGCCGCGAGGAGAGCATGAAGGATTTCTACCTCGGCGGTGCGGGCTTTGGCGTCACCATCCTGTTCTTGACCATGTACGCCACCCAGTACAGCGGCAACTCGCTCATCGGTTTCGCGGGGAGCGCCTACCGCAGCGGCTGGTTCTTTCTCATAGCCGTCACCTTCATGATCGCCATCGTGGGCGGCTACCTGCTCTATGCGCCCAAACTCTACGGCATCGCCAAACGCGAGCGCTTCATCACCGTCGGCGATTTCATCCGTCACCGGTACAACCATAAACTGCTCACCTACCTTGTCGTGGGCATCGGTATTCTGGCGCTTTCGAACTACATGCTCACCAACCTCAAGGCGATCGGCTATATTTTGGAGAGTGTCACCGGCGGTGCGTTCGGCTTTGCTACGAGCATAATCGCCATGGCGTTCATCATGGTCATCTACGAGACGCTCGGCGGGATGCGCTCAGTAGCCTGGACCGATGCTATTCAGGGTGTTCTGCTGCTGGTGGGGGTGCTCATCATCTTTGCCGTGGTCTGGGTGCATTACGGCTCGCTCGGCGACAACGCCGCCCTGCTGCAACAGGTCCGCGCCGACTTTTTCGCCGATCCGACCTTTGAGAGTCAGGTGAAGTGGTACAGCGTCCTGCTGCTCATCATCTTCGGCATCTCCGTCTACCCGCAGGCGATACAGCGCATCTACTCCGCCAAAAACGAGCAGACGCTTAAACGCTCTTTGCAGCTGATGGTCGTCATGCCGTTTCTGACCACCCTGCCGCTGATCATCATCGCCATCATCGGCGCAGCGCACTTCCCCGAACTCGACAAGACCCAGAGCGAACAGATCATCCTGCTGATGCTCTCGAAGATCTCCCATATCGAAGGGATGCAGATCGTCATCACCCTCTTTGTCGCCGCCGCGGTAGCCGCCATCATGTCAACCGTCGACTCGGCAATGCTCGCCATCGCTTCGCTCTTCACACAGGACATCTACCACCAGAAACGCCCGCAGGCCTCCCAGAAAGAGCTGGCGTATGTAGGCAAGCTCTTCTCATGGGCGATGATGGCCTTTATGGTCTACCTCGCCATAGCGCTTCCGGCGACCATCTGGTGGCTCATACAGATAAAACTGGAGATACTCTGCCAGACGGCGCCGGCGATCATGCTGGGTGTATGGTTCGGACGGCTCAAACCGGAGGCTGTCGTTGCCGGTCTGCTGGTGGGAGTAGGCGTCACCCTGCTCTTTCTGCTGAGCAGCCTCCCCTCAAAACCGTTGGGAATACATGCAGGGGTGTGGGGACTTCTGTGTAATTTTGCCGTCGTAGCCGTGCTTTACCTGCGCGACATTAAAAGAGAGAGGGTTACGGCTTAGATCTCGTAGTGGTAAGGCTGGTAGGATTGGTCGAGTTCGGAGAGTTTCAGTTCGAACAGGGCACGGACTTTCTCCTGCATGTCGACCCAGAAGTACTCCAGGATCACGCTGGCGCCGACATTTCCTTCGACTTTGCAGAGTGAACCCTCCAGCGCTTCAATGATCTCCAAAACGGTGATCTCATGTGCAGGACGGGCAAGTTTATAACCGCCCGCTGCACCGCGGATACTGGTGAGCAGTCCGCTTTTGCGCAGCTGAGAGAGGAGCTGTTCGAGGTAGCTGTGCGAAAGCTGCGTCATCGCGGCGATCTCTTTCACCTGCATCGCACGGTCGTGAGGTGCATGCGAAAGTACGTGCATCGCGGCAAGACCGTAGATGCCTTTGGATGATATACCAGCCATTACAGAGGAAACTCCGGGTAGATTTTTTTGACTACAAAGTAGATCTTGCAGCCGACGCAGTAGTTAAACGCGACTTCTAAAAAGATACACGCAAGGAAGATGCCGGAGACAACGTAGCCGAAGAGTGTCCACTCCAGGTAGTGGGCGACGATGAGTAACACGGAGAAGAGCAGACCGAAGTGCCCGGCAAGGCGTTTCGCTCCGGCATCCGTCATATGCTTTTTCAAAGAAAAGAGTTTCTGAACCCCTAACGACAGCTGCTGCAGAGGGCTTAGTTTTTTATTGCCATAAAGGCGGATAAGAAAATCCGCACTTAACAAAAAGAGGAAAAAGACATTAGCAGTCAATAAGAAGAGTGAGACTAACACGGCGACGGAAACGGCGTTCAGGCGGACGACAGTACCGTCGATCTCACGAAAGGCAATAGGACAGGCCAATAAAGTATCCTTGGAAGATTTTCAACTTCTGCAATTCTACATCTGCGATCCCAAAAAGTCAACTAATCTTAGCGGATTACTGCGGTATATGATATTTTTGTAATACTGAGAGGTTTGTGTTGAGAAGGTGCCCAAGGCTGTCGCTCAGACGCTACTGCAAGCTCTCTTTCTTCAGCAGTTTCGGGAAAGGGTTGGGGTCTTCGCACAGTTGAGGCACCACCTTTTCCACTGTTTTGATCTTTTCAACCCTCTTGATCTTTTCGACGCTTTTGACTTTTTTACGGCGCTCTTTCTCCAGTTCGTCCTGGATCGCCCTGACGCGTTCCTGTGCTTTCTCAAGCGCTTTTTGCAGCGCCGTGCGTTCATGCTTTGCTTCCAGACGCACGGCTTCGATCTGCGTGCGCATCTCATCGGTGATGTTTTTGCTCTTTTGATCGGCAAGACGCGCATTCTCTTTGAGTGTGTTTATCGTCCCGGAAGCATCTTCAAGCGCCTGATCAAGGCGGCGGCTTTCGTTCTCGCACTGCAGCAGCCGCTGCCCCAGACGTTCATTTTCGCTGCGCATAAGTTCATCGTTGCGCAGGGCCCTGAACTCCTGCTTCGGCTCAGAGCGCTTACCCTGCTCAAGCTGCGCACGGCAGCTCTCATAATCAGAACGCAGTGTCTCTATCTCTTTACTGATACGCTCCACCTGCTCTATCTCGCCGCCCATAAGCGACAACGACACTGCAAGAGTAAGTAAGAGATACCGTTTCATCTTACTTCCTGCGCAGCTTTACACCCATCTCGAGATGGTCTGTGTAAGGGAACTGATCGAAAAGCGCCATGGAGGTCACTTCATGCGTAGTGCTCAGGCGTTCGATGTCACGTGCAAGTGTCTCCGGGTTGCAGGAGATATAGAGCAGGTGTTCAAAACGTGACGCGAAACGGCAGGACTCTTCGTCCATACCTGCACGCGGCGGGTCTACAAAGAGGGTGTGAAGGTCGTAACTATCAAGCGCTATCTCTTTCATGCGGGTAAACTCGCGCACACCGTCGAGCGCCTGTACAAACTCTTCGGCACTCATGCGGACAAAGTCGATGTTCTCCACGCCGTTAAGCAGCATGTTCTCTTTGGCGGCATTGATGGAAGACTTTGATATCTCCGTTGCGAGCACTTTTTTAAACGTCGTCGCGAACGGGATGGTAAAGTTCCCCGCCCCGCAGTAGAGCTCCAGCAGGTCGCCGCCGATACCCTCGAACTGATTCAGCGCCCAGCCTACCATCTGTTCGTTTACACGCGGATTGGGCTGGGTGAAGCTGTTCTCTATATGTTTAAAAAGGTAGTCTCGGCCGTTGATGTTCAGCTTCTCGGTGATGTAATCTTTTCCGATGACCACTTTCTGTTTGCGGCTGCGACCGATGAGTGCGATACCGAACTCGTCGGCGAGTTCCTGTGCCTTCTCGCTCCATGTCTCGTCGAGTTTGCGGTGGTAGAGCATCGAAACGGCGATCTCGCCTTCGCTTGAAGCGAGGAAATCGATACCGAAAAGTTTTTTGTCAAGTAGACGCGCTTTGATGGACGCCAGCAGCGGCATCATCAGATCGCTGATGGGTTTGATGACCTTGGGGCACTCTTCCACGAACATCACGCCGCGCTCAATCGAGTTCATCGCGTAATGGCTCTCATCGCCTTTGTGCCATATCTTGAACTCGGCTCTGGCACGGTAGTGCTCCTGCGGCGAAGCGAATACGCTGATATCGCCGCTGAAGAACGGGGCGAAGCGTGCACTGACGTCACTGCGTTTTTTCTCCAGCTGCTGCGCATAGCCGCCCTCGTAGTTGCGGCAACTTCCGCATTCACCAAAATGTTTACACTCCACACTGCCTCGCTTTAAAAGTAATACTAGGAGAATGATACCGCGTTGTCTCTCAAGAGTCCATTAGAATAGCTTCACAAACGTAAAAACCCCCACATAAAAATGTATAGATCAGGATGATTAGAATACATTAAGCCGTTTTAACCTATAGTGTATAAAAATTTATTATATGAAAAGAAGATGGGAACTGGCAAAAACACGTTACTGCTTATCATTGTACTTGCACTCTCGTATATCGTATTCGGTCTGCTCGCTTTCAATATCGCCATAACGAACAATACCGTCACCAGCACCATTTTTGTACCCGAAGGAATCAGCCTCGCCTTCGCCATACTCTTTGGCAAAAGAGTTTGGCCCGGTATTTTACTGGGACAGACACTGCTTTCGTATATTATGGGGACACCTTTGGCTCCGGCTTTCTCCATCGGTATCCTCAACAGTGCAGAGTACTACCTCGCGGCATTCCTCTTCCAACGGCTCGTGTTTGACAGTACGCTGAAAAGCCCGCGGGATATACTTCTGCTCTTTTTTGTCTCGGCTGCAATGCTGCAGTTGCCGGCATCGGTTTTGGGTAATGGCATCCTCTACATATTCGGACTGGTGCAGCTTGAGGGAGTGGGCCAATCGATTCAATACTGGTGGATCGGGAACTTTATTGCCCAGGCGATCATCACACCGCTGATCCTGGTACTCTACCATGCCGTCAAAACAGATAATAACTGGAAAGAAGCGCTGGCCGTACCGCTGATCACTTCGCTGCTGCTCTACTTTACCCTTGATTACATCATAACGCACCACCTGCTTCACCCCATCTTCACCTATGTCTTCATCTTTATGCTCACCGTCTTGATCGTTATACGATATGAACTGAGCGGAAGCGTCGTTATGACCGGGGCAACAGCCATTATCCTGCAGTACCTTGCCATTAACGGATTTAGCGAATACCTTTCAGCGTATAATGCACACAACACCCTACTCTATCTCAACAGTTTTATTATAGGAACAGCGCTGCCTGTCAATATCATCGCCACGTCGCTAAGAGAGAAAAAACACCTTCTACATCAGCTGCAGGAACAAAAAGTAGCCTTAGAAGCGTATAAAGAGAGCCTTGAAAAACGTGTCGAAGAGGAGATCGCTTCGCGCAGAGAGCATGAAGCGATGCTGATGCATCAGGCACGTCTGGCAAGCATGGGAGAGATGATCGGCAATATAGCCCACCAGTGGCGTCAGCCACTCAATGCCATCAGTGTTATCCTCAGCCGGATGCATCTCAAGCAGCAAACAGGAAAACTTGACACGGAATTTTTCAACGATGCCTACACCAATGCAAGCCAGCTTATACAGAAAATGTCCAAAACCATCGATGACTTCAGAAATTTTTTCAGTCCTAACAACCAACGCGACAGTTTCAATCTCGCGGATGTCATACGCGACACTCTCGAACTCTATGAAGCGGCTTTTGAGGATAAGACGATCAACATCTCGCTGCAGATGGATGTAGAAAAAAATATTGTCGGCTTTAAAAATGAGTTTTCCCAGGTCCTGATAAACATGCTTGGCAATGCAAAGGACGCGTTTACCGAGCGCAATATACACGATGGCCTCATCACCATCCGTACCACGTGTTCAGACGACAGTGTGACGATTGAAGTTGAAGACAATGCAGGCGGCATAGCCGAAGCGTTACTCGAACGTATTTTTGAACCTTATTTTACGACAAAAGAGGAGGGAAAAGGTACCGGGATCGGCCTTTATATGTCAAAAGTCATTATTGAAGAACATATGTCCGGAACACTGAGTGTTAAAAACACCCGAGATGGGGCTTGCTTTAGTATTGTGATCCCCGCCGGGGAAGCAGGGCAAGAGTAAGTTACCCCTATTTTATACTGGCAATAAGATTGCCTATGAGAAGGTTCCAGCCGTCCACAAGGACGAAGACAAGGATTTTGAACGGCAGCGATATCATGACCGGCGGAAGCATCATCATACCCATACTCATCAGGATGGAAGCGACGACCATGTCGATGACCAGAAACGGCAAGAAGAGCAGAAAGCCGATCTCGAACGCCGTCTTTAGCTCACTGATGACAAAGGCCGGGATGATGACCGAAAGCGGGACATCGCTGATGGTATTGGGGTTTTCAAGGCCGCGCAGACGGACAAAGAGCGCAAGGTCTTTTTCACGGGTGTTGCGTATCATGAAGTTCTTGAACGGCTCGGTGGTGCGTTCATACGCCTCTTCATAGCCTATGGTCTCTTCTATGTAAGGCTTAACACCCTGCTCGTACGCTTTGGTACCCACAGGCTCCATCACAAACACGGTCAGTATAAGCGCCAGCATGACAAGCAGTTGGGTAGGAGGAACCTGCTGTGTACCCAGCGCCTGACGCAAGAATCCGAAGACGATGACAAAACGGGTGAAGGTCGTCATGACCAGTACCATACTCGGCGCAAGGAAGAGCAGTGTCAATAGAACCAGGACATTGAGTGAACTGACCAGCTGCTGCGGCGTATCCGGTGCCGCGAGATTGAAATTCATCGTCGGTATGGTCACCGGGTCGGCAGCGAAGAGCACGAGCGGCATCAAAAGAGCAAAAAAGAGTATACGCATTACTGGGCCGCTGTTCCCTGGTCAAGAACCGACTGCTGGACCTTCGCTTTGTTTTCCTGCTTCACGCCGAAGAAGTGCAGTTCGACACGGCGGTTTTTCTCCCGCCCGTCTTTGGTCGCATTGGTCGCCAGCGGCTTGAACTCTGCAAAGCCAGCCGCATGGGTACGCTTCGCTTCAACGCCCGAGAGCAGAAGCTCCTGCAGCACCGAGATGGCGCGGGCCGATGAGAGTTCCCAGTTGTCTTTGAAGACACTGTTCTTGCCCGGGCCCATATTGTCCGTATGACCGCGTACTCCCACTTCGATCTCATTGGGAAGCTGGTCGATGATGAGCGCGATACGCTTCAGGAACAGCAACGCATCTTCACTCTCGATCTTCGCACTGCCGGGTTTAAAGAGCAGTGCGGCAGGCAGCTGGATCACGAATCCCTCCTGGGACTCTTCGAGCGTCACCGCTTTGCCTTGAGCTTTTTGCATCATCTCGTTGGCATCCATAACAGCCTGCTTGATACGGTTGACGTTTTCGGACGTCTCGTCACGCGTCTCGATCGGCGTAGACTCCTGAATACGCTGTTTGGAGATCTCGGTCTTGGTTCCCCCTTCGAGGACGCTCATCGCACCCGCAAGCGAACCGATCGCCTCGGAGATCTTCTTCGCATCCATACTCGACATGGAGAGCAGAAGGACGAAGAAACAGAGCAGAAGACTCATCAGGTCGCCGAAGGCCGCAAGCCATGCCGGCAGACACTTCTGGCAATCAGGACACTTTTTTTTAGCCATTGTTCACCCTACTCGAACTGGCTGACGCGCTCGGCCGGCGGCAGGAATGAGAGCAGTTTCGCTTCGAGTGTACGCGGGTTGTCTCCCGCCTGAATGGACATGATCCCCTCGAGGATCAGTTCACGGCTCAGGTTCTCTTCGTTATTGCGGATATTAAGGATATTGGCGATCGGCGTACCGAAGACGTTACCGATGATGGCACCGTACATGGTCGTAAGCAAGGCGACCGCCATGGACGGACCGATGGCACTCGGGTCCGCCATGTTAAGAAGCATCGCGACCAGACCGATCAGGGTACCGACCATACCCATCGCACCGGCAAGACCTGCCCATGTATCGAAGATAGCCGCATTGCCTTTATGGCGCGTGCTTGTCTGATCCATCTCGATCTCGAGAAGTTCGCGGATAGTATCGGGTTCATTCCCGTCAACCGCCATGGAGAGCCCTTTTCTCAAAAAGTTGTTCTCTTCGGTATTGGCAGCGGCTTCAAGAGAGAGGATACCGTCGCGTCGGGCCTGTGTAGCGTAGTCTACCAGTCGCTTGATCAGTTCCTGGATATCTTCCTGCGGAGGCTTGATAGCGATCATGAAAATTTTCACGAAGCTTTTCATCTGCTCCATTCTGAACGAGATGAGCAGTGCACCGATAGAGCCGCCGACAACAATCAGTACAGACGGAATATCGATATAGGCGCCGATACCGACACCCATTGCCATCGCCCCCAGGAGCAATGCCATAATCAAGACTAACCCGATGACGGTTCCTAAATCCATTTACCCACCTTCTTCGAAACTTTAAAACTTTATTACAATTTTGAGCTTATCATACCACAAAAGTTGCTCTCGGGGAGCTTAAGCAGCCGATTTTCCCTCCGACTCCGCTTCAAACATTCGGTAATGGAGCATCTTCGCCACAATATAGACGACAAAAAACGAAACGACGACATCACTGAAGAAATGCCCTCCCGCCACGATGCGCGCCAAGCCCACCGCGGAACCGTATACGATGGCAAGCGTCATCCAAAAAGGCTGATGCCGGCGTGCCAGCAGTGCCAGTGCGATTACAAAGTATGCCCCCGAGGCATGGCCGCTGCTGAACGAACAGTTTGTTTCACACTGGTCGCTGAAGACATAAGCTGGAACAAATTTCTTGTCGCCGCCGAAGATCTCAATATGTGCCGGACGCGCACGCCCCCAGTTCTCTTTAAAGACCCAGTTGACGATAAGCCCCGGCCCCAGTGCCAGCACCAGCAGTAAAAAGCCGACTTTTTTGCCGTCCATCGTACCGATAGCCTTTGCCCAATAGCGGTTCCAGAGCCACAATGCAATAGAGACAAGAACCGTTACGATAATGACAAACTTGACCGAATCATACAGCAGCGTCACCCACCAGGTCGGCTTCAGAAAGAAACCCTCTGCTTCACTGTAGAAAAAGGAAGTCACCGTAATGTCTATTTGCGGATAAAGCACAAAGAAGAGCGAACTGACAAGGAAAAGCACCCAGATAGGCCATGCGACCGATAAAAACATATTTTTCATAAGTGCAATTATAGTACAATCGGGCACCTTTTTTCACACGAGTATGATTTTGACCAATACAACGTTAAACGAAAAGCAGACCAGCTACCTTATTATCGGCTTTTTAGCCCTTTTCAGTGCGGTTTATAATATTTTCATTCCCCTGCACGGTGATGAAGCGTATTACTGGCTCTGGAGCCATAATCTTCAGGGCGGCTACTACGATCACGCCCCGATGATCGCCTACTTCATCGCGCTCACCAATGTTATCAGCGAAGCCGAATGGGGCATACGTCTGGTCAACGTCATCTGTATGAGCATCAGTGCGCTCTATATCTACAAGCTGACCGAGCTTATCGGGGATGCGCGCAAAGCGCTGAACGCACTTGTCATCTTCGCCTCGGTGCTGCTGGTTCAGGCCGGCTATACGATGACGACGCCCGACTCCCCACTTATTTTGTTCTGGACGCTGACACTCTACTACGGCTACAAAGCCCTTTTTGAGGACAGGACACGCTACTTCCTGCTTGCCGGCCTCTTCCTCGGCGCGGCGATGCTGAGCAAATACACCGGTATTTTGCTGGCAGTGTCGCTCCTGCTTTTCATGCTTTTCAAACGGCGAGACCTCTTTCTCGACTGGCGCATGTACGCGGCCATTGTCATCGCTTCGCTCGTCGTCTCTCCGATGCTCTGGTGGAACTATCAGAACGACTGGATCAGTTTCACCTTCCAGCTTGAACACGGCGGTTCAAAGAGCAGTGAGATCTCGCTTAACACCTTCTTTGACTTTTTGGGCGGACAGTTTCTGATCTTTACGCCCGTGTTTACCGGGCTGCTCTTCTACTTTCTGATAAAAAAACGTCTTTTTCATACGCAGAGCGCCCTCTTTTTCATCGCATTAAGCACTGCGTTCCCCATACTCTTTTTCCTCTATAAAGGGCTCTATACGACCATGGGGCTCAACTACGCCGCACCGGCGTATATCGGTGCGGCCATCATCGTCGGATGGGCAGTCGACGAGTACGGTTTTAGGAAGTGGTTTAAAGCCGGCGTTATCGTGGCGGTTTTACTCTCGCTTATCGCACGTATCGGCATGCTCTTCTATCTGGAAATAGTACAAGACCGCATGTACGGCAACAAAGAAGCCGTCGCCATCGTCGCCAAACATGCCAAAGAGGGTGACGCCTTCTACGGTAACCATCTCACCGTTGCGGCGCTGCTGAGCTACTACCTCCCCTCGCATCCCGATGCCCAGATCCCGACACGTACACGTATGAGCCAGTACGATCTCTGGAAGGGCGGCGAACCGTGGAAAGACGGACTCTACCTTGGTTCCCATGACCCGCGCGAAAAAGAGCTGAAGACGCTTTTCGAGCATGTCACGCTTCTGGAGACCTACACCGTGCCGCGCGGCCTCGACAGGGAGAAGACATTCTACATCTACCGGGTTGAAGGTGCGAAGTAAAAAGCACCTCCTGTTACTTTAATGATTATTTCGATAAAATCACCGGATAAATAAACATATGGTCATGAATGAAAAACATACTTAAACTTGCTATCACTATTGCTATTTTCTATTTTCTGTTCCAATATATCGACGTCGGGCAGATCATGCAGATCATCTCCGAAGCAAGTATCGCTTTCATTCTGCTAGCCCTCCTGTTTCAACTGGGAAGCACCTATTTCGCGGCATACCGCTGGCGGCTTATCATGCAGCTGCTCGTCTTTAACGAACGCCTCTCCTTTTACATCCAGAGCTACTTCAAAGGAAGTTTCTTCAACCAGGTGCTTCCGGGCAGCATCGGCGGCGACGCGGTGCGCATCATCGAGCTGGGCCAGCACGGCTACAGCAAGAAAGAGGCGTTTTACGGTATCTTCGTCGACCGTGTCATCGGGGTGCTCGGACTGCTGATCTTGAACCTGATCGCCAACTTCGTCTTCTACGGCACCTTCCCGAAATGGCTCTTCCAGCTTATCAACATGGTCACCGTGGGAGGCATCGCGGGCTTTATCATCCTGATGAACCTCAAACGCATCACCTTTCTCTCCAAATACAAGGGGCTCGATCTTTTCTACCGCCTCTCCAAGCGCCTTAACGACCTTTATGCCTCCAAAAAGCTGCTTGCCGTACACCTGGGTATTACCATGGGCGTACACCTGCTTTCGGTCATGTCGATCTATGCGCTCTCTGTCGCCGTCGGCCTTGAACTGTCGT
Organism: Sulfurimonadaceae bacterium; assembly: GCA_041546225.1. Lineage (GTDB taxonomy): Bacteria > Campylobacterota > Campylobacteria > Campylobacterales > Sulfurimonadaceae > JBFEWT01. The sequence goes on along the minus strand of JBFEWT010000013.1, from coordinate 10,259 downwards.
TCCAGGTCTTTTTGATCGCCGTACCGCCGATCTTTCTGCTCACCATCGTTCCGATCTCCCTTGCCGGATGGGGCATGCGCGAAAGTGCGATGGTCGGTATCTTGATGCTCGTCGGTGCCGCCAAAGAGCAGGTGCTTACCGTCTCCATTCTCTACGGACTGCTACTCATCATCACCGCCCTTCCGGGTGCATGGTTCTGGGTCAAAAGTAAAAAACATACATAGGATAGCTATATGAACGTCGATACAATGCGAAAAATTGACTATTTTGCCGGAGTACCGCTCTGCGCCGTCGGAACACTGCTGGAAAAAGCCGTACGCCTGATCCTGCCGCGCAAAAAAGTGAAACCGAAAAACGTCCTGCTTATCGAACTCTCCGAAATGGGCAGCGCCATCATCGTCGACCCGGCGATGCGCAAACTGAAAAGCCAGATCGAGGGCGAACTCTTCTTTGTCATCTTCAGCAAGAACAAGGTAAGCCTGCAGCTGCTGGGAACCGTCAAAGAGGAGAACATCTACACCATTGACGAGAGCGGCCTTATCCCCCTCGCGCTGAGCAGCCTGAAGTTCCTCGCATGGTGCCGCAAGAACAAGATCGACTCTGTTATCGACCTCGAACTCTTCTCGCGCTTTACCGCCCTGCTCACCGCCGCGTCCGGTGCAAGCAACCGCGTAGGGTTCCACAGCTTCCATAACGAAGGGCTCTACCGCGGCGATTTCCTGAGCCATAAAGTCGCCTACAACCCGCATCAGCACATCGCCAAAAGTTTCATCGCCCTTACCGATGCGCTTATGAGCGAGACAGAGCAGCTTCCCTACTCCAAGCGTATTGTCGGCGATGACGAGATCAAGATCGCAAAAGCGACTATCGACCCGACCGATCAGCGCGAAGTACAGGAGATCATCGCAGATATGTACAAAGGGTTCGATGCTGAAATCAACCCTGTCATACTGGTCAACTCCAATGCCTCCGACCTGCTGCCGCAGCGCCGTTGGGACCGTGAGAACTACGCCGAAGTGATCCGCAAGATCCTGGCGGCCAACGACAAGGCGGTCATCCTTCTTACCGGTGCTCCCGCAGAGTTCGAGGGTGCACAGATGCTTGCCGACAGCGTCGCCGACGAGCGCTGTATCAACTTCGCAGGTGCGGTGAAATTCCTGCAGCTGCCGACACTCTACTCCCTCAGCGCCTTTATGCTCACCAATGATTCGGGCCCGGCGCACTTCGCTTCCATCACCGATATGCACACCTTCGTCATCTTCGGTCCGGAAACTCCGGCACTCTACGGCTCGCTGGGGCCGACGACACCTATCTTTGCAGGTATGTCATGCAGCCCGTGTGTCAGTGCTGCCAACCACCGCAAAACACCCTGTACAGACAACCAGTGTATCCAGGTGATCACGCCGGAGTGGGTCTTTAATGCCATCAAGCCAAAACTCGATGCACTGGCGCAGTAGCGTTCACCTCCCTTTTTACTACTTTCTCGCCGCACTTACCCTGCTGCGGCTGCTCACCATCCCTTTTTTCGGACTGGGCGTCGATGAAGCCCATTACGTCCTCTACGGGAAAGAGCTGAGCCTGAGCTACTTCGACCACCCGCCGCTGGTTGGATGGGTACAGTTCGTTTTTACATCCCTTTTCGGTGAAGGCGCCTTCGGCGCACGCATCTCAGCCGTACTCATAGGCGTTGCAGCATCCCTGATGCTCTACGGGCTTATCTGGCGCATTTCAGGCAATGCCGTCACCTCCATGGTCGCAGCGCTTGCCCTTAACACCGCATTTATATTCAACGCCCTCTTTATGATGCTGCTGCCCGACACCCTGCTCTTTTTGCTGCTCATTCCCGTCATCTATGCCACACTGCAGCTTGAACGCGAGAACACTCTTCTCCACTGGCTCATACTCGGAGTGCTGCTTGGTCTGGCGGGACTGGCCAAATATACCGCGGTCCTCTTTATCGTCCCTATCGCGCTCTATTTTCTTCTCAAAAGACGTTTTGATCTTTTTATTACGCCGAAGATGCTCCCGGGTATCGTGCTCGCGCTAGTCGTCATTTCACCCGTTCTCATCTGGAACTTTCAAAACGACTGGATAAGCTTCACCTACCAGAGCGACCATGTCGTCGGCAGCGATACGATCAACTGGATCGGTTTCGGCCAGTCCGTCGCTGCACAGTTCGCTGCTTACAGTCCCCTGCTCTTTCCCGTGGCCTTTTTCGGCCTTTACAAGGCATACAGAAGCCGTAATGACCTCTTGCTGCTTTCTGCGCTGTTCGGCACTGTACTCATCCTCTTTTTCACCTATGCCTCACTCTACAAACCCGCCCTGCCGCACTGGAGTGCGCCGTTTTACCTGCTTTTCATCCCCATAGGCAGCTACTTCCTCTGGGAAAGCTCCAAAGGTGCGCGCAACTATCTCAAAGGGGCCATCGCCCTCTCCGGACTGGTCACCGTCGTACTCTACGCCGAGCTGATCTTCAAGTTTGTTCCCTTTGGCGACTACCAGTCCATCCACCGCGACATCTACGGTTTCGACACGATCATGAAAGAGGCCAATGCGCTTATCGACGACCCCGCTGCACAGGCTGTCGCCGTCACCAACTGGACGCTTGCTTCGCGCACGCTCTATTACAATATGCCCTATACAGCCGAAGCCTATCTGATCGACAAGCGCTACGACCAGTTCGACTTCTGGCAAAAGAGCTCACCGTTGGGCAAAGAGCTGCTCTTCATCACTACAAAAGCTTTCTCTGCCGATATCGGCGCGACGATGCATTGCGATACAGTAGAATTGCTCAAGCAGTTTGATATCACGCTCAACGGCAAGATGGTCAACCGTGTGAAAATCGTCTCCTGTACCAATTTTAAAGGGCTGAAAAAGTGATAAGCGCACGAACCTATTTTATGATGCTTGCCATCGGAACGGTATTGATTGTTTTGTCCTACTTCTACCTCGATATTCCGGTAGCACGCTGGAGTTTTGCACAGGGAGAAGCATTTGAGCACCTCTGCGATACGCTCAGTCTTCTCGGCGAATCGACCTGGTATATCATCGGCTCCCTGTTAGGCTGGGCATTCTTTGCCTACTATAAGAAGAACCCCTACTTCAGTTCACGCTTCCTGTTCGTTTTCAACGCTGTCGTCGGCAGCGGAATCGCCGTTGCCGTTTTAAAGTTCATCTTTGGACGCGCACGCCCGTGGTCACTTGAAAAGGGGGGAGAATACGGCTTTTACTTTTTCGACTACAGGACACCTTTCGTCTCTTTCCCTTCCGGGCATACGACGACCGCATTTGCCGTTTTTACGGCACTAAGCATCCTCTTCCCCCGCCTGACATGGCTCTGGCTTGCCTTTGCCATCGTCATGGCACTTGCACGTATCGGCGTACCGGACCACTTTGTCAGTGACACCATCGCCGGGGCGCTTTTAGGCATGGGATTTACACTCTACATCGCCCACCGTTACGCTGCTACATTTTTTAAGGAGCGCTCATGAGATGGACACGGCGCATATTTGCAACACTTTTTGCCCTTGCCGTAATCTACGCTCTGGGAAGACTCTATGTCGTCACTTTCGACAGTTACGTGATCGACGAACGCGTTCCTTACCTACAGCTGCAGACACCCGAGAGCATGACCATCAAATGGGTAAGCCCCGAAACGGAGATAGGCAGCGTGCGCTTCGGCACAGAAGAGGCCGATCTGAGCAACAAAGTCAGCGAAACGGAAGCGGTAAGAGAGCACCGTGTTACCCTACAGGGACTCCAAAGCGGCACACGCTACTACTACAACGTCTTCTCCCCTTCGATGAACATAGACAATACAGAGCGCTGGTTCTATACCCAAAGCGACGCCAATGCGACCGCGCGGCAGCGTATCTGGGTCATCGGCGATTCGGGCAAAGCGGGGAAACATCAGCAGGAGGTCTACAAACGGGCGATGGAGTATATCGCCGCCGATACAGAGAAGCCGTTTATCGACTACTGGCTGCTGCTGGGAGACAACGCCTACACAAGCGGCACGCAGAGACAGTTTAACGATGCGCTTTTCAATGCCTACGAAGAGATGATCAAACACTATGTCCCCCATGCGATCAACGGCAACCACGATGCACGGCGATGGGCTTTTTATGATATATTCGACTTCCCTACAGACGGACAGAGCGGCGGGATCCCATCAAATACCGAACAGTTCTACGCTATCGAGAGCGGCAACGTGCATATCATCATGCTTGATTCGCAGCACGGGGACTTCACACCCGGCAGCGATCTGATGCAGTGGCTCGAGCGCGACCTCAAAGCCAACCGCAAACCGTGGTGCATCGTCGCTTTCCACCACCCTCCCTACAGCGACGGCAGCCACAAGTCAGACCACAAGCACGACAGCGGCGGACGCCTCTTTGCCGTACGCGAAAACGCGGTACCGCTGCTTGAACGCTACGGTGTCGACCTGGTGCTCAGCGGCCATTCGCACGGCTATGAGCGTTCGCACCTGATACACGATCATACGGGTACTTCAGAGAGCTTCGACGCGGCCAGACATATCGTCGACGGTGACGGCCGTGAGTACCGCAAGCGCGACAAAGGGACTATCTATATGGTGGCAGGCTCCTCATCCAAGCTCAACATCACATCCCTGCAGCATCCCGCCCTTCCCGTCGGCCTCAACCAGATGGGTTCGGTACTGCTCGATGTGACGCCAGAGAGCCTGACTAGCCGTTTCATTGCAATTGATGGTACAATTCAAGACACATTTACCCTATATAAAGACTAATTTCTAGAGAGATCAGATGACAGACACTTCTATCGTAATTTTAGCTGCCGGGAAAGGCAGCCGTATGAAATCCCCTAAAGCCAAGGTACTTCACACCATCAGCGGCAAAGAGATGCTTTACCACATCATCAAAGCTTCAAAAGCGCTCAGCGACGATGTCATCGTCGTAGTCGCACACCAAAAAGATGCCGTTACCGAAGCGATGTGTGCGCACTTTGAGGGGATCACGTTTGTCACCCAGAATGCAGAAGAGTACCCGGGGACCGGCGGGGCATTGATGGAAGTCAAACCGCGTTACGACAACGTGCTCGTACTCAACGGCGACATGCCGCTCATCACCCCTGAATCGCTCAGCGGTTTTTCCGCCAGCAGTGCCGATGTCGTCATGTCGATCTTCGATCTTGAAGACCCATCAGGCTACGGCCGTGTCGTCATCTCCGACCTTGGCGTAGAGCGTATTGTCGAAGAGAAGGACGCCTCTGAAGCGGAACTGGCGCTCCATCATGTCAATGCGGGTGTCTACAGCTTCAAACGCTCCGTCATGGAGAACTATCTGCCACGACTCAGCAATGACAATGCACAGGGGGAGTACTACCTGACCGATATTATCGCCATGGCCAAAGCCGACGGCCTGAGCATCGAACCGCTGCTCGTGGATGAAGAGCTTTTCAAAGGGGTAAACTCAAAAGCGGACCTGGCAAATGCGGAGGAGATCATGCAGCGCCGTATCCGATCGCACTGGATGAAGAGCGGTGTGCTCATGCAGCTTCCCGAGACGATCTACATCGAAGAGGGCGTTACCTTTGAGGGCGAATGCCTGCTTGAAAACGGCTGCCGCATCACCGGCGACACGCTTATTCACGAGTCGCACATCAAAGCGCACAGTGTCGTCGAGGATAGCATCGTCAAGTTCTCCGACATCGGTCCGCTGGCACATATCCGCCCGAAATCTTTCATCGAAAAGAGCCATATCGGAAACTTCGTCGAAGTAAAAAAAGCCTCCCTGCACGGTGTCAAAGCGGGCCACCTGAGCTACATAGGCGATGCACAGGTCGATGAGGGCACCAACATCGGTGCGGGTGTCATCACCTGCAACTACGACGGCAAGAAGAAGTACCAGACCGTCATAGGCAAGAACGTCTTCGTAGGAAGCGACAGCCAGCTCGTAGCGCCGGTCATCATCGAAGATGACGTCATCATCGGTGCGGGTACGACCGTCACCGCCAACAGAGTCGAAAAAGGGGTCCTTGCCGTCAGCCGTGCACCGATGCGTACGGTCAAAGACTTCTTCTACACCTTCTTCGGAAAGGAGAAATCATGATCATCCCTGAAAACCTGCTGGAGGGGAAAAAGGTCCTTGTCGGCGTCAGCGGTTCCATCGCCGTGTACAAAAGCCTTGAGCTGGTCCGCCTCTTCATCAAAGCCGGGGCCGAAGTCAAAGTCGTCATGAGCGAAGCGGCAAAGAAGTTTGTCACGCCGCTGAGCTTTGAGACCCTCAGCCGCAACGCCGTGCTGGATGAAGCGAGCGAGTCGTGGTCGAGCGATCATAACCACATCAAGACGGGCGAATGGGCTGACCTTTTCGTCATCGCGCCGTGTACCGCCAACACCATCGGCAAACTCTCCAACGCCATCGCCGACAACATGCTGACCCAGACCGCACTCGCCTACCCTGGCCTGAAGCTGATCGCACCCTCGGCCAATACCCATATGCTCCACAACCCCATCACCCAGGCGGCGCTGAAGATGCTGCAGGTCGCCAACTATGAAGTCATCGGCACGCAGACCAAAGAGCTTGCCTGCCAGACCACCGGCGACGGGGCGATGGCCGAACCGCTGACCGTTTTCTGGCACAGTGCGCGCATCCTGCTCAGCGAAGAGTTCTGGGAGAACCGTCGTGTCATCGTCACCGGCGGCGGCACGGTAGAGAAGATAGACGATGTGCGCTACCTCAGCAACTTCTCCAGCGGGAAGATGGCCTCGGCCCTGGCAACGGCCCTCTACCTCAAAGGTGCCGACGTCAACCTCATCGCTACGCGCTTTGAAGAGAACCTTCCCGATGCGATGCATACCATCGACGTAGAGGACTCTGCGGAGATGCTGGAGTACCTCGAAGACTCGATCCGCATCGCCAAAAAAGGGAAGATGAGCAAACCGTCGCTTATCCACGACGAGCCCCTTCACCTCATCCAGAAGACGCCGTTTCTGTTCATGGCGGCGGCCGTCAGCGACTATGTTCCGCAATATGTCCAAAGCGGAAAGCTGAAAAAAGAGGCGATCGGCGAAGATTGGCAGCTGAGCCTTAAAAAGAACATCGATATTCTTAACGCCATCGACAAAGAGGGCATCAAAACAGTCGCGTTCAAAGCGGAGATGGATGCGGAAAACGCCTTCCATAACGCCGGGGCCCTCATCGACAGGAAATCGGTCGATGCGGTCTGCCTGAACCTACTTAAAGATGCCGGAAGTTTCGGTACGAGCGACAACCAGATAGACCTTATCACTGCCAAAGAGGTGACTTCCCTTCCGCGTGCGGACAAACTCTCTCTTTCAATGAACCTGCTCGAGCTTGTAAAAGGTCTATGAGTTTTTCCGTCGGTGAAGTCTCGGCACTGCTGCGCCTGGCGGCGTCTGGCGGCATAGAGGGCAAAGCCCTTACGAAGCTGCTCACCCTTGATCTGCTCAAAGACCTTGGCGGCGGCCGCTACCTTGCCACAATCGACGGCAAAGAGAGCAAAGTCCAGAGCGAACTGCCGCTTAAAGAGCAGAGCCGTTTCTGGGCACAGCTGACTGCACGGCAAGGCGAACTGCCCAAGATCCATACGATCAGCAGCAAGCCGTTGCTTTTGCAGAGCCTTGCAGCTCTCCCGCCAATGGAACCCGAACAGTTTCTTGCACTCGTCAAAAGCGGCCATCCCGGCAGTGTCAAAAAACACTTTATGGAACAGCTCGCCATGGCGGCGACGAAAGAGGAGTTTAGCGCTTTCAGCCAGTTGCTGCTCAGCATTCATCACAATGTTTTGACACTTCCGCTCTTTTATGAACGTTACTTAGGCTTTTTACAAATGAAAAAACGTTACAATAAAAAAGAGCAAAAACATCACGTAGATTTTTATGCAGCATTGCATCATCTTGGACCTGTCGAAGGGACACTCGCTTTGAACGAAGGGCGTGTCGATGCCGTATTACAGGTCCAGTTTGAGAGTACAAAAACATTTTTAGAGAAGCAGTTGAACAATTTGCCACCCTATTTGCATCTTAGTATGCAGACCGTCGATAAGACAGCACCGCTCTGGGAAATGAGCGAGACCCTCCTGGATGTCAGTATATGAGCAATATCGCAAACCATATCGCCATCATCATGGACGGTAACGGCCGTTGGGCCGAACAGCGTGGCGAAAAACGTATCAAAGGCCATGAAAAAGGGGCGGATACCGTACGTATCATCACGCAGTATTGTGTCAAGCACCCCGATATCAACCGCCTGACACTCTACGCCTTCAGCACCGAGAACTGGAAACGCCCGAAACTCGAAGTGGAGTTTCTGATGAAACTGCTGGAGCGCTACCTGAGAAGCCAGCGCCATGTCTACCTTGAGAACAACATACGTTTCGACACCATCGGCGACATCAGCCGTTTCTCATCCTCCTTGCAGGCACTCATTACAGAGGTCAAAGCGGAGACCGCACACTGTGACGGCCTGACCCAGAGCCTTGCGCTGAACTACGGCGCGCGTGACGAACTGCTGCGCAGCGTCAAGCGCATCGTCGCATCGGGCGAGGAGATAAGCGAAGAGCAGATCAGCCGTCACCTCGACTGTCATGAAGAAGTCGACCTGCTCATCCGTACCGGCGGGGACCATCGCCTCTCGAACTTCCTGCTCTGGCAGGCGGCTTACGCCGAACTCTTTTTCGTCGATACGCTCTGGCCCGATTTTACCCCTGAGGAACTCGAGGGTATCATCCGCAACTTTACCACTATTGAACGCCGATTTGGAGGCCTCAAATGATGACTTTTATCTTCGCTTTTATCCTTGGAGCCGTTATCGGTTCTTTTTTGAACGTCCTTATCGTACGTATCCCCAAGGATGAGAATGTCGCCTTTCCCGCTTCGCACTGCGTTCACTGCAAGACGCCGCTGAAACCGTGGCATAACATCCCCATCTTCTCCTGGCTCTTCCTGCGCGGCAAATGCGCTTTTTGCGGGGGCAAGATCTCGGTACAGTACCCGCTGGTAGAGCTTATCAGTGCTATCATCTTTGCCGTAGTCGTCATGAAGATGGGCATCGCCCTGCCTACACTGGGTATCGCCATCGCCTTTTTGCTGCTGCTGACCCTCTCCGTCATCGACTTTTACTACAAGATGGTCCCCGACAGCCTGAACCTTGGCGCACTGACCCTTGCCGTTATCAGCGTCTATCCCGTCTCCATGCTTATCGAACACACGCTTAACGCCCTGCTCTTTGCCGGGGGCTTTACCCTGCTGCGCTTCTACCTCTCCTATGCGATCAAACAGGAGGCGATGGGCGAAGCGGATATCATGATCGCCGCGACCATGGGCGCACTGCTGGGGCCGCAGCTGGCACTCGCTGCGATCTTTCTCTCGGCGCTCCTCGCACTGCCGGCGATGCTGCTGCTGCGCAACGAGACCGACGAGAGCAAACAGGTGCCGTTCATACCTTTCCTTGCCATGGCGACGTGGATCGTCTTTATCTTCGACACGCCGATAAGCAACTATCTGGATACACTCTATGGATAAACTCCGCAGCTATATCATCCGCCACTTTTCACTGCTTTTCTTCTCGATCTTCATGCCGCTTTTCGCGATCGCATCGATCATCTTCCTTGTAAAGCTGGCGACCTTTACCTCGGTGATAAAGCTTACGTTGACAGAGATGTTCAAGCTCTATCTTTTTATCCTGCCGGAGATCTTTTTCTATACGCTCCCCGTTACGTTCTTTGTCGCGGCAGCACTCTCAATCTACAAGCTCTCCACCGACAACGAGACCGTTGTCATCTTCGCACTGGGCATCAAGCCGGACTTTATTCTCAGAACACTTTTCAAGCCTGCCCTGCTGCTTGCCCTGCTGATGATCTTCAACTTTTTCGTCATGTTCCCCCACGCCTCGGTACTTTCGAACAATTTTTACCGCTACAAGAAGAGCGAAGCGAAATTCAACCTCTCCGCCTCCGAATTCGGCCATAACTTCGGCGACTGGCTGCTCTACATCGGTAAAGACGACGATAAACGTGGCTACGGCGATGTCTTCTTGTTCCACAAAGATGAGAAAGAGGAGATACTCATCGGTGCGAAACATGCGCAGGTCCACAACGAAAACGGTGTCTTGCGCCTGAATCTCACACAGGGCGAAGGCTACAGCTACACCGATGCCACCCTCTCGCAGATCGATTTCGATTCGATGTTCATCAACGATATGATGCGCACCGACCTGCGCGAATACCATACGACGCTGGACTTCTGGCTTGAC
>JBFEWT010000219.1:0-1775 GCA_041546225.1 Sulfurimonadaceae bacterium | reverse complement strand
TTCAGCACTGCTCTCCCCTCCAATAGAGGGACTCATACGCTGCCGTGTCGTATACGATGAACATACGGCAGAAGTCACCTACCACCCCTACACACCCCGAAGCATTCATGCCCTGCAGATCGTCATTGACAATGAGATCGACTATGCGCTGAAGTATGCCGACCGCTCTGTACTGACATCACTGTTCGAGCAGCGACGAGATGCCGATGACGTGCTTATCGTCAAAGACTCCCTCGTTACCGACACCACTGTCGCCAACATCGCTTTCTATGAGCACGGACGCTGGATAACCCCAAGAGAGCCGCTGCTTCAGGGCACTACGCGGGCACGCCTGCTTGATGAAGGGCTGCTCACAGAGAGAGACATAACCCTTGGGCAACTGCCAAGATTTAAAAAATACGCCCTCATGAATGCGATGATAGGCTTCGTAGAAATCGAAAATGGTATAATTGCACCAAAACATGGGTAAGAGTGCCCGCAAGGACAGAGACGAGAATGCTTTTCGATATTGTAAAAAACGATGCCTACGGCAACCTGATGCGCAACCATATTCAGGAACTGCTGATCTTTCTGTTTGAACAGCAGCAGAACTTCGGTATTCTTTGTAAGATCGAACACCTCACCTTCGACCCCGAACTCCCGAAGAACATCGCCGACGAGTTCCGTCCCCTGACACTTTTTTTCCTTGCCGGCTACACCTTCGAAAGTGCCCGCATCGACAACGATGCGCTGATCTTTGAAGCGGGTTTCGGAAGTGAGAACATCGGGAGTTTCGTGACTGTCCCGCTGTTGAGCATTATGCAGATCATCATCGATGAGACCCCTATCTTCGTCAACCTCGCGACACATAAAAGCGAAGCACCCAATACGAGTGCGAACAACAGTGATAACAGCGGCGTCAAGAACTCAATGAGCGCTTTTCTGTCGAATCCGGAAAATCAGAAGTTTTTGAAAAAAGAAGAAGAGTAGTTTTTAAACGCAGGTTTTTTCAACCTGCGGCCGGCAAGCCGGCTGCTTATACTTTCATTGAAAGCAGGTAGTTGACGACATTGTCGATAAAGGCATCATGCTTGCGATCTTTGCTGTAAGCGATATAGAACTTGCGCTGGATCTTGTAGTTCTTGATACGTGCTTCATACAGCATACCGTGTTCGATCTCATTGGCAATAACGTGACGCGACATCACTGAGACCACCGGACGCTCTGCATCTTTAGGCGAACGGATAATACTCTCCTTGATCGCCGTAGGGCTTGCGACCACACCGATGACGTTGAAGTTCGCACACTCTACGCCGATCTCGTCGAAGATCTCCGACGTCAGTTTGCGCGTGTGCGAGTTCTCATCGCGGCAGATCCAGTCAAACTTGTACATGTCTTCGCCCTTGAGCTGTTTTGGCAGCGGCTGGTTGGAGAAAATGACCATCTCGTCCTCAACCCATTCGCGGTAGACAATGCCGTCGTGGAAGATCGGCGATTCGATAAGTGCGAGGTCGATCTTCTTGTCTTCGAGCTGGTCGATGATCTCTTCGGAGAAGCCCACGCGTACGTGTACCTCGTTGTTGATCGTCTCTTTGATCTTGCCGAGGTATGACGGGATGACATAGTTGCCGATGGCGAACGATGCGCCCAGGACAAACGTGAACTCTTTGTTGATGATCTTCAACAGCTCTTTCTCGCTTGAGGTGATCGCTTTGTCAAGTCGCATAGCGATCCGGTAAAGGTCTTCGCCCTCTTTGGTCAGTTTAATACCGTTTTTTTTGCGTTCGACGATTTTC
>JBFEWT010000132.1:0-5270 GCA_041546225.1 Sulfurimonadaceae bacterium | reverse complement strand
CATTAATATGCTTAAACATTAACGCAGTGACCTGGCGGACAGAGGCAATAGCAAAAATATGTTGAAAAGTAGAGCCATTCCCATGTAGAGGATGGGAACGTCGGGAAAGAGTTTTAATTATTTTGGAAACATCAGCGAGCCGAGTCTGACCATGTTCGAGCCGCACTCGATAGCCAGTTCGAAATCACCGCTCATACCCATGGAACAGATGGTGGCACCCGGCAGGGAGTCATAGATCTTGCGGGTCTCTTCGAAGCTTTTGCGTATAGCCGCCGTATCGTCCGTATGCGCACCGATGGTCATGACGCCTTTGAGGTGGATGTTCGGGCACTCTTCGTTTATCTGTGCATAGATGTCTGCAGCCTCTTCGGGCATGACACCCGACTTGTTCGCTTCTTTGGCCGTATTGATCTGCAGCAGCGTCTCCATGGTGTAGTCGCCGCGGTTTAGCAGGCGCTCCTGGAGGGCGTGTGCAAGCTCGAGAGAGTCCAGAGACTGGAACATGGATGGGTTGAGGCCGATGAGCTGGTTGATCTTGTTCTTCTGCAGGTTGCCGATGAAGTGCCACTCCAGCGGCAGCTCCTCAAGCGCTTCGCTCTTTGCCGCCAGATCCTGCACGCGGTTCTCGCCGAAAGCGCGCTGACCGATCTCGTAGAGGGCTTTGACGTCTTCTGCAGTGTTGTACTTGCTGACCGCGACGATCTTTACGATGTGGTGGTCGTTTACTCTCAAGCGTGCCGCTTCGATACGGGTGATTACTTCGTCGATATGAATTTTATAGTCGAGTTGTGTCATTGCATTAACCTGTTTATGTCGTTATAGATTCCAAGGGTCATAAGACCCAGCAGGATGACCCATCCGGCGACGGTGAGACGTATGAGCATCTCTTCGCTTGGAGCGCGGCGGGTGATCATCTCGTAGAGGTTGAACATGATGTGACCGCCGTCGAGTGCCGGGATGGGAAGGAGGTTGAGCACGCCGAGGTTCACCGAGATGAGCGCGGCAAGGAAGAGTACGCTCATCCAGCCTGCAGCGGTGGCATCGGCAGTCACTTTGACGATGCTGACGATACCGCCGACCTCTTCAGCGGGGACAATCCCCGTAAGGAGTTTCTGAACACTCTGGAAAATGAGTTTTGAAGCTTCATAGGTCTCTTCGGCCGCATAGGCTACGGAGCCTGCCATCCCGATATCGAGCGTATGGGTCACGCCTGCAGAGCTGATACCGATCATACGGCGCTGTACCGTCTCTTTAAAGATGTTCTTTGTCTCTTTGATCTCGGGCTGCAGGATCAGGTTTTCCAGGTAGGCACCGCGCTCGACGGTGATGTTGAGCGCACCTTCGCTGGACTTGATGAGACCGGACATCGCTTTCCACGTCGTGACTTCGACGCCGTTGATGGAGACGATCTTGTCGTTTGCCTGCAGACCCGCTTTTGCCGCAGGCGAGTTCTCGACGACTTCGCCGACGACCGGCGAGAGCACCTGCGGACCGCCCATGGCGATAGCGAGGTAGAGAAAAAATGCGAGTATGAAGTTCGCCGCGGGGCCTGCCAGCAGGATGAAGATACGCTGCGCCGGTGTCTTTGAGTTATAGCTGTCGCTGTCGCTGCTTATGGCAGTAGGGTCGGAGTCGTCCTGACCCTTCATGCGGACATAGCCGCCCAGCGGGATGGCGGCGATACGCCACTCGGTACCGAGCCATCTGTAAGAGGCGATCTTGCTGCCGAAACCGATGCTGAAGACTTCGACATAGACGCCCATGAGGCGTGCGGCCATATAGTGTCCGAGTTCATGGAAGAAGATAAGTGCGGAGAGGACCGCGAGGGAGACCAGCCAGCTCATGCGCTACGTGCCTTGCGTGCTTTCATAAAGCCGACGATGTACTCGGCACCGCTGTAGAGCGTCAGGGCTACGGAGATCCACAGCAGCAGTTCGCCGCCGCTCCAGTGCATCAGCAGAAAACCGATGGCAAACATCTGCGAGACAGTCTTCACCTTGCCCGACCATGAGGCACTGACGTCGATGCCTTCACTGACGGCGACGGTACGCAGACTCGTGATGAAGAGTTCGCGGATAACGATGATGTAGATCGCCCACGCCGAAGCGTCTCCCATGGCCATGAGACCCATAAACGCGGCAAGGACGAGCATCTTGTCCGCAAGCGGGTCGATCAGCTTGCCCAAAAAGGTGATCTGGTTCAGTTCGCGCGCGATGTAACCGTCGAAAAAGTCGGTCACGCTGGCCAGTACGAAGATGAGTGCGGCCGTGTAGTAGCTCCAGCTGACATGGAAACCATTGTCGGTGAAGAGCTCAGGGGTAAGGATGACCCACAGCATCAACGGCGCCATGACAATACGCGAAGTAGCCAGTATGTTGGGTAGGTTCATCACATCTTTACCTTTATAATCTATAGTATAAGTCACTCTGCTGAAAAACGGGAGGTTTCTAAGCACAGTGCCATAACAGTTGAATTTCAAAGCGGCAATGCCGCGTTGGCTTCACGCCGAAGAGCATCTAAAATACAGTGAAGGAACTTTGCCCTTCCGTATATAGGTTTAAAGCGCCAAGGCGCGCGAGCTCTCCGCTGAGGAGAACCCAGTGTTAACGCAGCTAATGGGGCTTTTGCTCCATTGGCGTACAAATTACTGGAAGGTCGTCCCGCCGTCAACGACCATGGTCTGTCCCGTCATCCACGAAGCACCCTCCGAACAGAGGAAAAGGCATGCGCCAGTGAGGTCGGTAGCCTCGCCCATGCGGTTAAGCGGTGAGCGTTTGACGACCTCGCCTTTTACCTCTTCGTAGTTCGGGAACGCTTTAAGCGCGTCAGTGTCGATAGGACCGCCGCTTACCGCGTTGACGCGGATCCCTTTTTCGCCCAGTTCTGCCGCAGCGTAGCGTACCATCGCTTCGACAGCGGCTTTGTTCGTACCGTGACCTGCGTAGTTCGGCGTATAAACGAGGTTACCCGTTGAACTCATGGAGATGATGGAGCCGCCGCCGACTTTTTCCATACGTTTTGCCGCTTCCTGCGCACCGACGACGAAAGCGTCTACGGTAGCGGTATAGATGTTGTTAAGACCTTTTGGCTTAAGACGCATGAACGGTCCGAAACCGCCGACGACCGCACGTCCGGAGATGATGGCGTTGGAGATAAAGAAGTCAAGACGGTCAAAATCTTCGTCAAACTGCTCGTAGACCTCTTTGTACTCGTTGGGCTCAAGGATGTTGAGTTTATAGCCGCGGCATTTTACGCGGAACTTTTTTTCGACATCATTGACGATCTCGTTCGCCGTGTCAGCGTTTGAATTATAGGTAAATGCCACATTGACACCCTGCGCCGCGAATGCGTAAACGATTGCTTTTCCGATACCGCGGGTTCCGCCGCTGATTAATAGTGTTTTGCCTTTCATGCTCTTATGCTCCTACGATTTTATAATTTTTCATAACGTTTTCGATCTGCTTGAGGTTTTCGCTGCTTGGCGGTACCAGCGGAAGGCGGTACTCAAGCGTGTCGATCAGGCCGGCGATGTACATAGCCGCCTTGATCGGGATGGGGTTTGACTCGACGAACATGACCGAGTTGATGTCATAGAGTGCGTCATTGGTCGCTTTTGCCGCGGCAAAGTCGCCCGCGTTGGCCGCGTTGACCAGTTTGGAGATCATATCGGGCAGCAGGTTCGCCGTGACCGAGATGGTGCCGTGCGCGCCGGATGCCATAAGCGGGTAGTTGATGGCGTCGTCGCCGCTGATCACTTTCAGCTCAGGGATCTTGGCGAGAAGCTCGACCGTACGCTCCATGGAACCTGTCGCTTCCTTGATCGCATAGATGTTGTCAATCTCGTCGAAAAGGCGCTTGACGGTGCTTGTCTGCATATCTACCGCCGTACGGCCCGGTACGTTGTAGAGCATCACCGGCAGCTCGGTAGAGGCGGCGATGGCCTTGTAGTGCTGGTAGAGACCCTCTTGAGAAGGTTTGTTGTAGTACGGCGTAACGCATAGGATGGCGTCGGCACCTTCGCTCTGCGCGAACTTGGCAAGGTCGATCGCTTCGGCGGTAGCGTTGCTTCCCGCACCGGCGAGTACCGTAGCATCCGTACCTTTACAGACATCAACCGCGATGGCGATACAGCTTTTATGCTCTTCATGGCTCAGTGTCGCGCTCTCTCCGGTCGTACCGACAGGTACAACGGTCGTAATACCGTTCTCGATTTGGCGCTTGATCAGTTTGGCATAACCCTCTTCATCAAGTTTGTTGTTTTTGATCGGTGTGATCAGTGCCGTCATGGCACCGGTTAGGTGATTCATTACTGAGCCTTTCGTAGGATGATTGTTGTGGATTTTGTCAGGTCAAAATATTTTTGAGCTGCGGTCTGGATCTCTTTTGCCGTAAGCGCATTGATCTTCTCTTCATACTCCTGAAGCGGTTTCAAATCGCCGCGTGCAAGGTAGCCGCCGAAAAGGTCCGCTACCGAGCTTGAGCTCTCGAGCGAGAAGACAAAGTCCGCTCTGGTGTTGATCTTCACTTTTTCAAGCTCCGCTTTGGAGACGCTTTCGCTCTTGATCTTTTCGATCTGCCCGATAAACGCTTTTTCAACCTCTTCAGCTGTAACGCCAGGGTTACAGACGCCTAGAAAGAGGAAGAGTCCCGGGTTGATGTTCTCCATGTTGTAGGCGTAGACCTGGTTGACCAGCTGCTTTTTGTCGACAAGCTCTTCGTAGAGGCGGCTGCTTTTGCCGGAGCTGAGCATCTCGGAGATGGCGGAGAGACGGGGCTGGTCTTCGTGCGTAAAGTCGGGGATATGGAAGGCGATGGCGACCATCTCCACTTCGCTCTCTTTATAGAGTGTTACACGCTTGGGACCGTCCTGCTCGGGTTCGACAAATGTAAATTCCGGGATCTGCGGGCCGGGCTTGATTGCACCGAAGTGCTCCTCGGCCTTTTTATAGACCGTTGCGGCGTCAATGTCGCCGGTGACGATGAGGATGGCGTTATTTGGCTGGTAATAGGTCTCATGGAAGCTTTTGATGTCCTCAAGAGTCCATGTCTGGATATCGTTCATGAAGCCGATCGGCGTCCAGTGGTACGGATGGTAGGTGTAGGCGTTGTTGAAGAGACGGAAGTAGAGGTAACCCAGCGGATTGTTGTCGGTCCTCCAGCGGCGCTCTTCTGCTACGACGTTGCGCTCAGGCTGAAACTCGTCGTCTTTGAGGTTCAGGTTCTGCATCAGTTCGCTGAAGAGCGAAAGCGATTTGTCGAGGTTGTCGCTG
>JBFEWT010000035.1:0-18352 GCA_041546225.1 Sulfurimonadaceae bacterium | reverse complement strand
AGAGCCCCTGCATCATCGCCCCGACACACCAGAGTATGATCGACGGGTTTCTGCTCGCTTCCGCGCTGCCGTACGGTGTGTTGAAAAAGACGTTCTTTCTGGCATTTGAAGTCGTCTTCGGAAGCTGGTGGATGCGCCCCGTAGCCGATAACGGCCAGATGATCCTCATCGATTCGAACAAGAACCTGAAGCGTTCAATGCTGCGCAGTACCGTACCGCTGCGTGAAGGAAAAAACCTCGTCGTCTTCCCCGAGGGCGCACGCAGCCGCGACAGAAAGCTGCTGGAGTTCAAACCGTTCTTCGCTATTTTGGCAAAGGAGCTCAACGTTCCCATCGTTCCGGTGGTCCTGGACGGGAGTTTTGAAGCCCTTCCGGCAGGGAAGCTCTTCCCGCGCCCCGCAAAGATCGTCATACGCTTCCTCGAACCGATCTACCCCGAAGCAAAGAGCTATGAAGAACTGACAGAAGAGGTTAAAAATGTACTGGAAGAGGAGATGCGAAAACATCCGTTGATCTAGCCAAGGGCGTCGTTGACCTCTTTTGCGGCTTTGTGCGCATCAACCTTGAGCAGCAGCAGTGCCCCGAGAATGAAAAACAGCGCCACCGAGGCGATACCTGCGCGCGAGCTTTCGCTTACAAGCGCCACGACCCCCACTGTCATGGGGCCCAGGATCGCTGCGAACTTGCCCAGAAAATTGTAAAAACCGAAAAACTCCGCTGCCGCCTCTTTGGGGATCATCTGCGAATAGTACGAACGGCTCAGCGCCTGGATGCCGCCTTGTACCAGCGCAATAAGCACCGCAAGAATATAAAACTCGTACACCTCGTCCATCACTGCCGCCCAAAGCGTTATGAAGAGGTAGATGCCGATAGCAAGCAGGATCGCTTTTTTTGTCTCCCACGCCTGGGCGAGTCTCGCAAACAGCAACGTTGCGGGAAAACCGACAAACTGGACGATGAGCAGGGCAAGGATAAGGTCGTTGGAATCAAACCCGATGGCCATGCCGTAGTCAACCGCCATGCGTATGATGGTGTCTACGCCGTCGATGTAGAGCCAGTAGGCTACAAGGAACAGCAGCAGCCCTTTTAGCCGTGTGATCCGTTTAAGCGTTGTAAAAAAACGCTGTGTGCCTTCCGTAACACTCCGGCGCAGGCTTTTGGATACCACACGCTCCTCTTTGACAAACAGAAGCAGCGGAAGAGAGAAAAGCGCCCACCACAGCGCAACGCTTACAAACGCATAGCGTATCGCCTCAGCTGCATCTTCAAGCCCGAATACCCCGGGAGAGTTCACCATCCAGACATTCAGTGCAAAGAGAATGCCTCCGCCGAGATACCCCAATGCAAATCCAAGCCCCGAGACAAAGTCGCGCTCGCCGCTTTTGGCTACGGAGGGCAGAAGCGCATCATAGAATGTATTCGAACCCATAAATCCGATGTTTCCCACTACATAGACAAAGGCCGCCAGCTGCCATTCGCCCTGCGATACGAGCGAGAGCGCCGCCGTGGAGAGTATGCCCAAAAAAGCGAAAAGGAAAAGAAAGCGCTTCTTTATGCCCGCCGTGTCGGCAATGGCCCCAAGCAGCGGTGCGATCAGTACGATGACAATGCTCGAGAGGGCATTGGCAAAGCCGAGCTGCGCGGTACTGACGGTCACATCGGCGCTGCTGCTGTAAAACTCCTTGAAAAAGAGCGGGAAAAACCCGGCCATGACAGTAGTGGCGTAAGCGGAGTTGGCCCAGTCGTACATCGCCCATGCGTAGATGCTTCGTTTTTCATTCATATGGCTATGATACCACTGCTTATCTGAGCGGGCGCTATGGTATGATTGTCTCATGACATTTTTAGACCTTTACCGCAAACCCGGCCTTATTGCTGCACACAGGGGAGCGCGTTCCATCGCTCCGGAAAACACTCTTTCCGCACTGCGCGCGAGCGTGGGCATGTGCGATTTCATCGAGATTGACGTGCAGCTGAGCAAAGACGGTGTTTTGGTCATCATGCATGATGAGACGCTTGAACGCACTACCGATGTCGCTTCGCATCCAGCCTACAGCAGTCGTAAGCCGTGGCGGGTAGATGCTTTCTTGTTGAATGAGCTTGAGAGACTTGATTACGGCAGCTGGTTTTACGAAACGGACCCCTTTGGAACACTTAAGGCGGGCAGGGCGCCTGCACGGATGCATGAACCGCTGCTGACGCTTGAAAACGCCTTGCGCTTCGTTGTGCAGAACGATCTCTATGTCAATGTGGAGATCAAAGATATGCAGGGGCATTTTAGCGACGGCGATGTCGCAGCAGGCGTTGTCGCTATTATCGAAAGCGTCGGTGCCGGGAGCAGGGTGCTGCTCTCATCGTTTCAACACGCCTACCTGCCCATCTGCAAGGCTATCGCGCCGCACATACCGACTGCAGCCCTGCAAGAGGGCGCTCACCCTCCTCGTTTGCTTGAAAAGCTGGCTGAGCTGAAGGTCGATGCGTACCATTGCGACGATGCGATCGTCAACAGGCAGACAGTTGAGCGCTTGCGCGAAAAGGGCTGTTTTACAGCTGTTTATACCGTTAATGATCCGCAACGGCGTGAAGAGCTTTTCAGCTGGGGCGTCAATGCCGTATTTACCGACGTTTTACTCTGAGACTGTCTGCAGGTCCAGCAGTTCGATGCGGGTGCATTTGCCTTTGAGCAGTTTGCGCTTCCTGGCATCCTCTTCGGCAAATGTCAGTGCGTCTGCGAAATCGTCTTTTTCGATTATGACCGTATGCAGCGTTTTCTCTTTGGACAAGAATAGGGCGCCTGTCGCAGAGGCCTGATCAAGCACAACGTTTCGTGCGCCCTTCGCAAACTCGCGCTTGATGAGTGCGGAGACTTTTTCATTTGCCAGTATCTCCTCTATGGCGACGTTGATACTGATGTCGTCGTCGCAGACAACTGCATAGGTTACGGTGATTTTTCCTTCCATGTTTATCCTTTGTAAAAGAATAGCACGTTTTGACTGGAGGGACGTTTTTAGCCTGCATCAAGCAATGTATACGGTTTACCGTACTCTCAGGGTGTAAATATTATTTTCAAGAGAATATACATTATGTTAACCAATAGATATCTCTTCCCACGTCTATGGCTATATATGCGATTAAATTAGAGCGCGTGCGTCACTCGTTAAACTCGGATTAATCTCACTCTGATTACTATTTTCAATACTAAACTCCCAAAAGGCATCGCAATGGCTACAGTGACATTAACAGACAACAGAAACGGCAAAAGTTATGAGTTTGACATACTTTCTCCCAGTGTCGGTCAGGATGTTATTGATATCAGGGCCCTGTTCAAAGAGACCGGGATGTTCACCTATGATCCGGGATATACCTCCACGGCAAGCTGCAGTTCCGCCATTACCTATATCGATGGCGACAAAGGCGAATTGCGTTACCGCGGTTACGATATCAGCGATCTTGCGACCAAGCGCAATTACCTTGATGTCTGCCACCTGCTTTTGACCGGCGAGCTGCCATGCCAGAAAGAGCACACGGACTTCGACCGCGAACTGCGCAAGCGTGCCTATGTCCATGAGGGGCTTAAAGACCTCTTCCGCTCCTTTCCTGACAAAGCGCACCCGATGGCGATGATGTCCTCTTCCGTTGCTGCGCTCTCTACCTTCTATTTTGAACACCTCAATATCAATGACAGCGAAGAGTACCAGGTGATGGCGCGCCGCATCATCTCCAAGATCCCTACCCTCGCCGCATTCAGCTACCGCCGCTCCATGGGTATTCCCTTTATCTACCCCGACCTGGACCGCTCGTTTACCGAAAACTTCCTCTATATGATGCGCGCCTATCCGAATGAAAACGTCGAGATCCCCGAGGTCGAAATCCGTGCGCTCGACACGATCTTTACGCTCCATGCAGACCATGAGCAGAACGCCTCTACCTCTACCGTACGTGCCGTAGCTTCAACGGGCGCACACCCCTATGCCGCCATCTCTGCGGGCATCGATGCACTTTGGGGACGGGCACACGGCGGTGCCAACGAGTCTGTGATCGCCCAGCTTGAATATATCGGTTCCGTTGAGAATGTCGACGACTTCATCAAACGCGCCAAAGACCCGCAAGACGAGTTCAAGCTTATGGGCTTCGGTCACCGTGTCTACAAGAACTTCGACCCGCGTGCACGTATTTTGAAACAGCTCCTCGACGAGCTTAAAGATGAACTCGATATAGACAATAAGCTCCTTGAGATCGCCCAGAAGATCGAAGAGGTCGCGTTGACGGACGAATACTTTGTCAAACGCAAGCTTTACCCCAATATCGACTTCTACTCGGGGCTTATCCTGACAGCGCTGCGCATACCCAAAAACATGTTTACGATTATCTTCGTTATCGGCCGTACGGTCGGTTGGATCACGCAGTGGATCGAGCTTAAAGAGGATAAAGAGATGAAAATTGCACGACCGCGCCAGCGCTATACAGGCCCTGTCGAACGTCACTTGTAAGGTAGACAATGGAAGATACAAAGCTTCAGCTGATCCATGACATCGAGCAGCTGCTCAACAGCTATGAAGGCGGTTCCCAGACACATATCAACCCTGACCTGCTTGCATATATGGATGAACCTACCCTCAAAAACATCATCAATTCGCTTCTTACGCAGAAAGAGAATGTTGTTGAATCCAATCATGAATGGCTTGAACAGTTCAAAAAGTATTAACACATTATAAACACACACAGATGGAATATGCACTATTTCATCTTTTATAATGGCCTGTTTGCCCTGCTCTGCACAATTTAAAACCCTTCAACGTTATTTAACAGTCTGTTTTAAGCCGCTTGTAACAATTAACATCATAAAATACGAACATAAAATCACATCGCAATATTACTATTGAGATGTGTTGTTTATCATTATTTTGAATAATTCATTAACGGAGAGAAAAATGGCAAACATCGATTTGGTTCAGTTGACTGAACAGACTAAAAAGCTTACCGCACTCGTTGTTGAAGACGAAGGCGTTGCCAACGAGCTTCTAAGCTCGACATTTAAAAACTTCTTTTCAGAGGTAAACTCTGCGTTCAACGGTAAAGAAGCACTTGAAATGTATGAGAAATACAGCCCTGATGTTGTCTTTGTAGACATCATCATGCCTGAGATGGACGGTATCGAACTTTCACGCAAGATCCGTGAGATGAACCCGAACCAGATCATCATCGTTATCTCTGCAAGTAACGATATCCAGAAGATCTCCGAGTCAATCGAGATCGGTGTTAACAGCTTCATCCAGAAGCCGATCGACACCAAGAAGATCATCGAGCTGCTTACGAATGTAACAGCGCTGGTAGCAAAGAAGAAAAAGATAGAGACAAAGACTTTCTCGATCTCTCTTCCGCTTAACCTTTACGAGTTTGTCGACCGTAACGCGAAAGAGGAAAGCATCTCTAAAAATGCCGTTATCATTCGCGCACTCCGCGATTTCTACAACGAGGCATAAGCACAAGGGCTGCTTTTTAAAGCAGTCTTTTGAGCACTTCATAAATTAGCGGATATTTTAGTAATTTTTAAGAAAATGCCTACTATAATTCCACCACGAAACAAATAGTTTCATCCAAAAGTGGCCCCATCGTCTAGCGGTTAGGATCCATGGTTTTCATCCATGTTACCGGAGTTCGAGTCTCCGTGGGGTCACCACTTCTACTACCCATTTTACTTCATTTAAAGAACTTTTCGATAACATTCCTTTTAAAAATCAGGAATAATTTTTATGCTACGTTTTGCACCGAGTCCAACAGGTGATATGCACATTGGCAGCCTTCGTGTCGCCTTATTCAACTACCTACTTTCAAAACAGCGCAACGAACCGCTTATCGTTCGTATTGAAGACACCGACAAAGAGCGCAACATCGAAGGAAAAGATCAGGAGATCCTGGAGCTTCTGGCCCTTTTCGGCATTGAACATGGCGATGTAAGCTACCAGAGCAACAACCTCCGCTTCCACCGCGGTATGGCTATACAGCTGCTTCAGGACAAAAAAGCGTTCAACTGCTTCTGTACCCCTTCAGAGCTTGAGCAGAAGCGCGAACTTGCCGAAAAGAGCAATAAACCGTTCCGCTATGACGACAAGTGCCGCTTTTTGCCAGCTGAAATGACTATTGACAATCTGAACCCTTTTACCATCCGTCTTGGCAAACCCGGCAGCGCTATTGAAGTGGAGGACATCATCAAAGGTAAATGCTCTTTTGGCGCTGACGATATTGACTCTTTTATCATCATGAACGCCGAGAAGCTGCCGACCTGCGATTTTGCCTGCGCTGTAGACGATATGATCAGCGATGTTTCACTCATCATTCGCGGTGAAGACCACCTGGAAAGCACGCCCAAAGAGATCGCCGTACGCAATGCACTCGGATATGAGAAGAAGATTGAGTATGCCCATCTCCCCCTTATACTCAATGAGGTGGGCGAGAAGATGAGCCGTCGTGACGATGCGTTCAGCGTAAAATGGCTGCTCGAAGAGGGTTATCTTCGCGAAGCTATCAGCAATTACCTGATCCTTATCGGGAACAAGACCCCCAACGAGGTATTCTCGGTCACCGAAGCTCTTGAATGGTTCGACCTCGCTTCCGTCTCCAACTCCCCTGCCCGTTTCGATATCGATAAGCTCAAGTCTATCAACCGCCAGCACATGAGACAACTCGATGCAAAAGAGCTTTCACGCTATGTCGGTTTTGCAGATGACGAGATCGGGAACCTTGCCAAGGTATTCCTTGAAGAAGCGGGTACACTCAAAGAGCTTCGCAGCAAGATCAGACCGCTCTTTGAACCAAAAGTGATCCCCGAAGCGTTCGCCGAGAGTGCACAGAAGCTTGCCGAGGTCATTAAAGCAGCACCCTACTTCGATGACTTTAAAGCGTTTGAGTCACACACCATGCAAGCAAGCGGCCTGAAGGAGGAGCAGTTCTTCACAACACTTCGTCTTCTGCTGACCGGCGCCGAGCAGGGTCCCGAACTGGCAAACCTTTATCCGCACATTAAAAACTACATTGGGGAGATTGTCAAATGAGTATTATGGCTGATCTTGTCGTCGGACTCGGCGGTATTGTTGTTTCGCTTATCACCATCTACACCTGGGTTATCATTATCGCCGCACTGGTAAGCTGGGTTCGGCCCGACCCTTACAATCCTATCGTTCAGGTACTAAGCAGGCTCAGCGAGCCGGCATACCGGCTTGTGCGCCGCTATATTCCGACCATGTTCAACGGTATCGACCTCGCACCTCTTGTCATTATCATCGGGCTCAAGGTAATCGAGATCCTTCTGGTTGCCCTGCTTAACGCACTCGCTGCCGCATTGGCATAATGCGTATTCTAACCTTCGCCCTGCTCCTTGTCGGGCAGCTTTGTGCCATTACACTTGATGAGATCGATGGCAAAGAGTCGAGTCGTGCCAAAAACTTCCTGATCTGGCAGTATCTGCAGCAGGATATCGCGCCCAAGGAAGCTGACGACGCCTTTTACCAGCTCAGCGGTGTGGACAAAAAACTCTTTATGGCGTATGCAAAACGCAGCAATGACCCCACGGTACGCTATACGGCAGAGTGCTGGGACGCCGACCCGAAAAACATCCTTGACCCCGAGAAGCGCGACTGCCTGATGCTGTCGCTTTCGCCGTATAAGGCCACAAAACTCTCTGTCGAAGAGCGCAGACGCGCTGCTGTGCTCCTTGCAAAGAGTGACGCCGAAGAGTGGCTGCTCATGATGGCCGATCCCGACCTTTCAAAGCGTATTGAAAACTATCCTCCCGAAACGGCGCTGCGCGTCTGCAACAGCTCCGGAAGCGCATTTCGCCAACGCTGTTTCAATGTTCCCCTGACAAAAGAGTACCTGCAGCGTCTATCTGCTTCAAAGGGCTTTGCGCGTTTCGTCTATCTGGTCGTCATGGATGAGAAGATGAAAAGGCTGCAGCGCTCGCTACTTGATATCGAGGGCAAAGGCCTCGACAGTCAGACCAATTTTTACCTCGCGATGAACCAGCTTCGCTTTAAAAATAACGTAAAAGCGCTTGAGCACCTCAGTATCGCGCATGATAAAGCCTATTTTCGTATGGACAAGGATAAAGCCCTCTTCTGGAAGTTTCTTATTACAAAAAAGAGTGCCTATCTTAAAGAGCTCAATAAAAGTTTCGATATCAATGTCTACACCCTTTTCGCTAACGAGATGACCGGACACGATATCTATAACTACTATACGACATTGAAGACCATAGACGAGCCTTCGCCTGTCGACCTGCGTGATCCGTTTGAATGGAACAGGGTACTCAAAACAATTCGCAGTACACCAAAAGATGACCTAAAAGCGCTTGCCGAGCAGTACCGCTCAAAAGAGACCTATGCGGTGCAGTCGTTTATCATGGAACGTGCCTACGGCTACAAGATGCACGGCTACATTATGCCTTACGGTGATGCCACCGTGGCACTCACGAAAGACGACAAAGCGCTTTTTTATGCACTTATGCGTCAGGAGAGCCACTTCATCCCTTCGGCACTTTCAGGCTCATACGCACTCGGTCTGATGCAGCTGATGCCTTTTCTTGTAAAACATCTGGATAAAAAGTTTACGCAAGAGAGGGAGACGCTGAATGATATGTTCGAGCCCAAGCGGAATATCGCATATGCGATAGAGCATATCAGCTATCTTCAGGAGTACCTTTACCATCCGCTCTTTATCGCGTATGCCTATAACGGCGGCATCGGGTTCACCAAGCGGATGCTGAAAGCAGGAAACTTTTCAAAAGGGACTTACGAGCCGTTTTGGAGCATGGAGATGATGGTTAACTCGGAGAGCCGGGAGTACGGGAAGAAAGTTCTTGCCAACTACGTCATGTACAAAAGGATCCAGGGAGAGAAAATCTCTATTCGTCATCTCTTTGATATTCTAGATGAGCCTGCCCGTACAGATCGCTTTCGAGAGTAAGCCTCAGTATCGTTTCATCCGAACCGGGATATTCGACGATATAGTAGCGGTTCCAGTCGTTTTTTACCGGCATCAGTGAGCGCAGCGTCATGTTTTCGTCCGCATTCTGTACGGCGACAGGATGCATGCCGTTGAGCAGCAGCACATTCCCCTCTGCCGCTTCGCCCTCTTCATTGTATAGTTCGCCGTTATCTGCGAGATAGAGTGCGATATAGAAGGTGTCATTGCCGTGAAAACGCTCCGGCATCACCCTGTTTAGGTAGACGGAGGAGATGATCGCTTTTGTCTCCTGGTCTTTTACTATCGTCTCGGTTCTGAGGTTTGACACGGCACGTTCATGCTGTTCATCCATCTTGAAATAGTCGTATGCCGTTGTTTTGGCGCATCCGCCAAGAAGTATAAGTGCTGACAAAAGTGGAAAAACTGTTCGCATAAAAGCCTCTGCTCATATTTATATAATGTCAAAAGTATACCAGAATCGCCCCGCCTCTACGGCCTGCGGTCAACTATTTTCCCAAAGCGCTTTAGCGTTAAACAAGATTTTAACGATTCTTCAATATAATCTCTTAAAAATTGCAGCCAGCAGGAAATAGCGTGAGTAAACGAATAGCCGTTGCTTTTACCGGTCCCTCCAACAGCGGAAAGACGACACTTATTTTAAATGTCGCCAGAAAACTGATACACGAGCACCGGCTTGAGGTCGCCATCATAAAGAACGACCCGAAAGACAAGGCGCGCTTCGATGTACCGGGCAAAGACAGCTACAAGTTTTCCGATACCGGTGCAGAGGTCATCGTGACGTCACCGACGCGCACCACCTATTTTTCACAGCGCAGCAAAGAGCTTGACGAGCTGATCGGCATGTTCGGTACGTTTGACGTACTGCTTGTCGAAGGGCTCAAAAACCTCCCCCTCCCGCGCATCAGCATCTTCAGAGAAAAGATAGACGAAGACTACTTTCCCTATATGAACGCTCTTGCCATAGACGACACTGTCGCCCTTGGCGACTACAATGTGCCGGCAGATGTGGCGGTTCTGGACCTGAACGACCCCGACAATGTGATCGAGTGGATATTTAATAATGCAAAGGTAGTGTAATGGAAGAAATATTTTTTGCGATACAGCGCAGTGCGGAACGTATCAAGAACGCGATCGACGTCAAAGATATCGGCTATTCAAACGAGCAGAACAGCTCAGGCGAGACACAGCTTCAGCTCGATATCCAAAGCGACCTGATCATTGAAGAGGAGTTCAGCGGTATCGCTTCCATCCACACCATAGCCAGCGAAGAGAAAGAACTGCCGATGCTCATGAACGAGAACGGCACCTACTACATCGCCTATGACCCGCTTGACGGCTCGTCACTGGTAGATGTCAACCTGAGCGTCGGCTCTATCTTCGGTATCTACGAGAACGGCTTCTCCGGTCCGAACCTCGTCGCTTCATGCTATGTCGTCTACGGCCCGCGTGTCGAGATGGTGTGGGCGCACCGCAAGACAAAACTTTTCCTGCTCCAGGCGGGTAACTGGGAGTATGTCAAAGAGATCCGCCTTAACGAGAAAGGTAAGCTTAACGCACCCGGCGGTACACAGCAGAACTGGCCTGCATATCACAAGGAGATGGTCGACGGTCTCTTTGCCGAAGGCTACCGACTTCGCTACTCCGGCGGTATGGTCCCCGACCTTCACCAGATACTGCTTAAAGGCGGCGGACTCTTCAGCTACCCGGGCACATCCGACAAGCCTGACGGCAAACTGCGCAAGCTTTTCGAAGTCTTCCCGTTTGCCTTCGCCTATGAGAAAGCGGGCGGCTACGCAACGGATGGCAAATCCGACCTTCTGAGCCTTGAGTCCGCACATGTGCACGACACGTCACCGTGCTTTTTCGGCTCCAAATACGAGATCGACCGGGTAAAAGATGTCTACGGTCGAAATTGATGTGTTCGAGATGCGCCTTGACGATGCGGTAAAGCGTATTCAGGCGTGTCAGGGCGAGAAACAGGTCGATTCGTGCAGCAAATGCGAGCACTTTATCGGCTGTGAAGAACGCAACGCCTACATCAAAGCCGTCTATGACAGCATGTCCAAGGGCGAAACCGGCGGATTCGAGTTTTAACCCGCTTGTCCAAGATGAATTAAACCAAAGAGGAAACGAGATAAATGAGCAACTACTACACTACCCCTATCTACTATGTAAACGGCGAAGCACACATCGGCCATGCCTATACAACGTTCATCACCGATGCACTGTCACGCTACTCACGTCTTAAGGGTGAAGAGACCTATTTCCTGACAGGTACGGATGAGCACGGCCAGAAGATCGAAGAGTCCGCACAGAAGAACGGCAAGTCCAACCAGCAGTTCGCCGATGAGATCAGCGCCCTGTTCAAAAACCTCTGGGACGAATTCGGTATCAGCTACGACCAGTTCATCCGCACAACCGATGCCGATCATAAAAGAGGTGTTCAAAAAGCATTTGAGACGATGACTGCAAAAGGCGACATCTACAAAGGCGATTACGAAGGGCACTACTGCGTCAGCTGTGAGGCATTCTTCCCCGAGACACAGCTCATCGACGGCGAGTTCTGCCCGGACTGCGGCAAACCGACCTCTATCGTCAAAGAGGAGAGCTACTTCTTCAAACTCTCCGCCTATGAGCAGAAGCTGCTCGACTACTACGAAGCGCACCCGGATTTCATCCTTCCGAAATCACGCCGCAACGAGGTCATCAACTTTGTCAAAGGCGGTCTGAACGACCTCTCCGTGACACGTACGAGCTTTACCTGGGGCGTACCGCTTCCGGAGTCCATGAATGACGACAAGCATGTGATGTACGTATGGCTTGACGCCCTGCTCAACTACATCACGGCGCTTGGCTACGGCAGCGACAACGAAGAGCTGCTTGAGAAGTTCTGGCCTGCGAGTATTCACTTTGTCGGTAAAGACATCCTTCGTTTCCATGCTATCTACTGGCCTGCATTCCTGATGAGTCTTGACCTGCCGCTTCCCAAACATATCGGTGCGCACGGCTGGTGGACCCGCGACGGCGAAAAGATGAGTAAATCAAAAGGCAATGTCGTTCTTCCGCGTGTCGTAGCCGACGCCTACGGTCTAGAGAACTTCCGCTACTTCATGATGCGCGAAGTGCCGTTCGGACAAGACGGCGACTTCTCCCAGCGTGCGTTCATCGACCGCGTCAACTCCGACCTGAGCAACGACCTGGGCAACCTTCTCAACCGCATCATCGGTATGAGCGGCAAGTACTCCGACTTCCATATCGACAGCAAAGACGTTGCACGCTTCCACGCCAAAGAGCTTGACGACATGAATACCGTCCTCGACTCCCTGGAAAAGTTCCTCAACGACCTTCAGACACACCGCTTCCTCGAAGAGCTGTGGAAACTCTTTGCCATCGGCAACAAGGCGATCGAAGAGCACGCGCCGTGGGTGAAGATGAAAGAGGGCAAAACCGACGAAGCACTGGCAACTGTCGCGCTGGTGGCGAACATCCTCGCACGCGCGTCGGTCATGCTGCATGCCGTCATGCCGAAGACTACCGCGACCATCGCCGAAGCGCTCGGGTTTGAGATCAACACCGAGAGTTACAACCGTTTTGTCATCAACAAAGAGATGCTGTCGCCGTTCGTCATCCAGAAAGTCCCGCCGCTCTTCCCGCGAATCGAAGAGCCGTTGATCGATGAGGCGCCTAAAGCGATGCCGAATGCCCCGGAAGAGAAGAAAGAGGAGAGCAAAAAAGCCGAAGCGCCAAGCGAAGACAACCTTATTACCATCGACCAGTTCTTCAACGTATCGCTCAAGATCGGTACGGTTGTCGAAGCCGAAGAGGTTCCCAAGAGTAAAAAACTGCTCAAGCTTCAGGTCGATGTGGGCGAAGAGAAGCCTCGACAGGTCGTCGCCGGCATTAAAGAGCACTACAGTGCCGAATCCTTGCTCAACACACAGGTCTGTGTCGTGGCCAACCTCAAACCCGCAAAACTGATGGGTATGCTTTCGGAAGGAATGCTTCTTGCTGCTAAAGATGAAGACGGTCTGTGCCTTATCAGACCGGAATCACCTAAAAAGGCAGGCAGCGCCATTGGATGAGACTTGAAAACCTTGTCGCACTTACACAGGGTTCGCTTCTAAACGACCCTTTCATCACCTCTTTTGACGGCATTGCGTTTGATGTAAAGAAAGTCAAGCGCGGCAATCTATTCATTGCCATCGACAGTGCAGATATCGAAGATGCCGTACGCAACGGTGCCTACGGTATACTTTTCGACAAGCCCGCACAGATAGGTGACCCCGAAATCGCATGGATCAAAGTCGCATCGGTCGATGACGCGATGCTTCGTCTTTTGCGTTTCCACCTGCTTGAAAAAGAGCTCAACGTCTACAGCTGCGACCCGATAACCCTCAAGCTGGCGCAGCAGGTCATCACTACGTCAGATTTCCATGTCGTATCGGGCGATATTGCAGATATCTTCAACCAGCTCTGGGAGTGCGAGAAAGGCACGACCCTTCTCTTTTCTCCCGCAGAGACAGACAGCAACCTTTTCGTCACTGTCAAAGATATTCCCAAAACGGCCGTGGAGTCCATCGAGATCATAGAGCAGACACTCTTTGAGACCTCGTTCATCTACAACAACATCTTTTATGAGCGCCAGCTGCTTTCACCCTTTTTCATCCCTTATCTCGAACGCCTGCTGCACTTTTTCAAAATGCTCAAGATAGAGTTCAGGCTGCGTCCGTTTACCCCTATTGACCATTTTGAAGCGGTCTTTACCAACAGCCGTTTCCAGGTCAAGGAGTTCGGCGCCACCGACCGTGTTATCATCTTTGAGCCCTATTTTGAACTGATCGGACAGCAGATAGACTTTCTTGAGCGTCAGGCCAACTGGGCAAAGATCATCTATATAATTCCCTCACACAAAAAGCAATTTCTCGATGATGCCGATAATATCTTTACATATCGTTCAGAGCGAGATATAATTAACACACTAAAATCCACCGATTTCCACTTCGCACTTATCGCTGAACAGGACAAATCGCTGTTGGACAAACCGCTGTTCAAAGAAAAAAGCGAACAGCTTACACTAGATTTTTAGGAGTACCCTTCTTGAGTTCCGATTCATCGCCCTCGTCGCATTCGAGGTCACACCTGCTTATAACGCGTCATCAGACTATGCTGGCCGGCATCGCTTTAGCTGCTATTACCCTTATCTTCCATTTTATCTACGCCAATCCCTATCTTTCGACATTTGGCGCAGCCGTCAGTATCGCCCTGCTCTCCATCACTGTCGCAGAGGTCGCAGACGTTCTTGCCGAGCGTCTTGACGAGCCCTACGGCAGTTTTGTACTGACCTTCAGCGCGGTTATCGTCGAGATCATCCTGCTCTTTTTCATCCTGCTTGAAGCGACTTCCAATCCCGGTGCCATGGAGACGGTAAAAGGCGGTATCATCTCCGCGGTCATTGTCGATATGAACGTTCTGCTCGGCCTGGCCGTCTTTATCGGCGGACTTGCGTTTAAAGAGCAGGAGCACAATGAAGACACGTCAAGTACCTACACGACTATCTTGCTTGTCGCCTCAGCCGCACTGCTGGTACCGAGCATCCTGCATCATGCCAACGGTTCGCACGAGGACCTGATGCTCTCGAGTATCCTGATCGCTGTTGTGCTCTTTCTCTTCTACATCGTCATCTTCATCTTTCAGACAAAGACGCATACGCACTTCTTTAAAGCGACCGCTCGCAGCCGTATTTTCCGTTACAAACAGCGCCTTGAAGATGGCGGAGACGAGGATAATGACGATACCGACCTTTTCGACCTCTTCTCAACGCAGGCGAACTTTATCAGCATCTTCGCGCTTATCGCCATCATCGGTTTTACGGCAGAGATCTTTGCAAAAGACGGCATGAGCCTTGTCACCGAATATAACTTTCCTGTCGGCCTCGCCGGTCTTATCATCGCCATCATCGCTGTCTCCCCGGAGATCGTGACGGCCATCAAAGCGGCCAAGAACGACCAGATCCAGCGCGTTGTCAACATCGCCATGGGAGCTTCTACCGTCTCCATCTTGCTGACCGTACCGATCCTGATGGCGCTTTCGTTCACAACATCGACGCCGCTAACGCTCGATTTCAATACCCTGCAGATCGGTGCGCTTATACTGACGGTCATATTGGCATGGAAAACGACCGATGACGGCGAGACCAACTACTTCGAAGGGACGTCGCACCTGGTTTTCTTTACCTGCTATGCGATCGTCACCATATTCATATAGGAAATATCAATGGATAGAAGAACTTTCATCACCGCCTCCGCCGCAGCTTCGGCTACGGCGCTTTTAAGCGGCTGTAACGAGAGCGGCCGTCAGGCGATAGACTACTCGAAACACCCGAAGAAAAGCGAAGAGAGCGCATCCGGCGTGAACGTTAACCGCAACAAGAAAGTGACGCTCAAGCTCGCGACCAGCTGGCCGGCGCACTTCCCCATCATGGGGACCGGTGTCGAACGTTTCGCGGAGCGCGTTTACGCTGCGAGCGGCGGCACACTGGAGATAAAGCTCTATCCGAAGAACACCCTTGTCCCTGCCCTGGCCGTCTTTGACGCTGCAAGCAGCGGTGAGATAGACGCTTTTCACTCAGGACCCTACTACTGGAAAGGCAAAAACAGCGCTTTTTCGCTCTTCAGCGGCGCACCGTTCGGTTTTACCGCCGAAGAGATCAACTCATGGATGAAGTTCGGCGGCGGACTGGAGCTGTGGCGCGAACTCTACGGCCGCTACAACCTCTACCCGATGCTTGGCGGCAACACCAACATCCAGATGGGCGGATGGTTTAGAAAGCCTATCGAGTCGCTTGAAGATATGAAGGGACTGAAGATGCGCATTCCCGGACTTGGCGGCGAAGTCTACGCCAAGCTGGGCGTCAACCCGATCCTGCTGCCTGCGGGTGAGATCTATACCTCACTCGAACGCGGCGTCATCGACGCTACGGAGTGGGTCGGGCCTGCGCTTGACATCAAGATGGGCTTTTACAAAGTCGCCCCATACTACTACTCCGGCTGGCACGAGCCGGGTTCGGTGCTGGAGCTGACGTTCAACAAGCGCTCCTGGGAAAAACTGAGCCATGAGCACAAGAACATCATAGAGATGGCTTCCGATGAGCTTAACAACACTATGACATTTGAGTTTCATGCCGAGAACATTCAGGCGCTGGGCAAACTTGAGGGTCTGGGAGTAGAACTCAGAAAGTACCCTGCAGACGTCATCAGCGCCTCAAAAGAGGCGCTTAAAACTGTTCTTGCAGAGCTCAGCGAGCAGAATAAAGACTTTGCAGCCGTAAACGAAAGTGCCATGAAACACCTTGAAGCCAGCCGCAAGTGGAGCGATGTCAGCCTGACATACTTCCTGAACGAGCGGTAGCCGATTCCTAACAAAGGTGTCGGAATTACTATAAGGGCACCATCCGTACATTAATGGCATTTTCCAGGTTTTTAATCCAGCCGTTATAGTTGCGGTGAATGGTATTGCTCTCTTTGTCATACTCAAGATTTTGGGCATCTATCAAAGTTATGCTGTATTCGGTATCGCTGTAGGTTATCTCTATCACGGCAGAATGTGTTCTCAGGGCAATTCTGCCTTTAATACTGCCTTCTTCGCTTTGCACCATCTCCCATCCCAGTGAGCTTCCCGCTTCCATGATTACTGTTGCGACACTTTTATCGGCAGCTCTTTCGATGATAGGGTTGTTTTTAACGTTATAGACCTGAACCGTTTTTTGGCATCCGCTTAAAGCAAAGCCAAGTACCAGCAAAACGCTGATCGCAGAAGCCAATCCTATTGATGTTAGTTTTTTCATTTATCACCTTCCATCTCTATATTAGTATCTATTATAGACATATATTATGTGTGATTGACTTAAAAAAATATTTTTTGCCTGAGTGAATGCATTTTTGCCTACGGACTGACGCGCAGCCCGCCTGCTATCGTTCCATAAAGCGGCGGTTCGACTGAAGGGCTTTCGCGTTTCCACGAAGAGAGTTCATGCAGCATCTCGACATAACGGACCTCTTTGGCGCTGATGCCGCATGATTGCGGGCTGTCTGTACAGCCGCGTTCAATGCAGTCAAGCACCCGGTCGACGCGTTCATAGAGCATGCCGATACCGAATTCATCGGTAATGCCTTTCATCATATCGGGCGAAGGGGTCTGCTTGCGGATAGACTCCGGCAGCTCCAAAAATGCGGCAAGCTGGCGTATTTGCGTCTTGTACAGCCCGCTCAGCGGCTGGTCTTCCAGATCGTCAATGCCCTCTTTCACAAACCACCCCACCATGACTTCGGAACGGTTCGCCGCACCCAGCGGCAGGAGGTTCCGAGACTTCGCCTCGCCCTCCAGAATACGTCTTCGTTCAATGTGCCGCGCATCAAACCCCGCAACGATCGCTTTGATGCTCATATTGTAGATAAAACGTTTCAGCGGGTTGTTCCCAAATCGTCCCAGCCCCTCTTTCAGACTCGACACAAGGGGGTTTTCACCGAACATTGCGGTATAGAAGTGCTGGATCATGCGGTTCATCGTATGCGAATAGATATTGAGCTTCATGATAAGCGGATCATAGACGCCCTGCTCGCGCATGGCATCCGTCATATCGATGATTCTCAGCTCCACGTTGAGCTCGGAAGCGATGAACTCCGCTTTCACACACGAGTCCGCTTCACTGTCGCGGTCGAAGATATAGTAGAAGTGCACCTTGTCCGGACCGAGTGCCTGGACCAGGAGGTAAGCCAGTACGGCCGAATCGATTCCGCCGCTAAGGCCCATTATCACGCCGTCTGCAGCATGTTTTGTTACATCTTCACGAATATATTCACATAAAATCTCAACACTGCGCCCGGCATCGATATCCAGCGAAAACATAGCATAGTCCTTTTTTTGGTTTCTATAACTATTGTAGTACACATCTTTTAAAGCCCGCATGAAGCCTGCAAAGAGGTTCGCTGATGTATTAAATTTATAATGCTAGAGGGTATACGGTTCGACTTCCATTGCACGCAGTCTTTTGCGACGCTCTTTTTCATCAGGCAGATACTTTTGTACAAGTGAATGGAATGCCTTGGAGTGGTTCATATGCTTCAGATGTGCCAGCTCGTGGACGATAACGTAGTCTATGAGTTCCGGGGCTGCCTGCATTAGGTAGGTGTTGAACGTAATGACACCCGTTGAGCTGCAGCTCCCCCAGCGCCGCTTCATCTTCCGAAAGCGCAAAGAGGAATGCCTCAGCCCCATGATATCGGCAAAATACTCTACACGCTGGGGAAGATACGCTTTGGCAGAGTCGCTGTAAAAACGCTCATAACATGCCGCGATGTGTTCAGGCGTCTCT
>JBFEWT010000101.1:0-8078 GCA_041546225.1 Sulfurimonadaceae bacterium | reverse complement strand
GCAGCTGGAGATACTGCGTGAACTCGACTGCGACCACGGACAGGGCTTTCTCTTTGCCGAACCTATGCCCGCAGAGGAGTTCGAAGCGTTTTACACAGCTGCGAAAAGTACACTGGAAGAGAGCACTCTGCAATAAAAGAGGTCGTCTAAATATGGTTTTTAGCAATTTTTAGATAAAATTTTCCAATTTTCACATGTAAAGGTATATGAAAGCATGATTGATGTCGTAGAGATCCAAAAAATTCTTCCCCACCGTTATCCATTCCTCCTTCTGGACAAAGTGACCGCACTGACTCCGGGAGAATCCATGACAGGGTACAAAAACGTCACTATCGGCGAACAGATCTTTCAGGGACACTTCCCGGGTCACCCGATCTATCCGGGCGTTATGATCCTTGAGGGCCTTGCACAGGCCGGTGGCGTACTTGCATTCAAAAGCATGGGTGACATGACAGAAGAAGAAGCGGCAAGCAAGGTCGTCTACTTCATGAGTATCGATAAAGCGAAATTCCGCCACCCGGTCAAACCTGGCGACCGTCTTGAATACCGTGTTACCGTAATCAAGCAAAAAGGCGCTATCTGGCTGCTTGACGGCAAAGCGTATGTAGACGACAAGCTGGTTTCCGAAGCGGAACTTAAAGCGATGATCGTCGATAAATAAGGTTTCACTGTGAGCAATATTTCCCCAATGGCAGTTATTGAAGAAGGTGCAGTGATCGGCGAGAACGTCGAGATCGCACCTTTTTGTTTTGTATCATCCGAATCGACTATCGGTGACGGCACCACGCTTGCCCAAGGTGCCTGTATCTACGGTAAAACGACCATCGGAAAGAACAATAGAATTTTTTCACATGCCGTTTTGGGTTCTATCCCCCAGGATCTGAAGTTCGACGGTGAAGAAGTTGAATTGATCATTGGCGACAACAACACCATCCGCGAGTTCACCCTTTTCAACCCGGGGACTGCAGGCGGCGGCAGCAAGACCGTCGTAGGCGACAACAACCTCTTCATGGGTTATGTACACCTCGGGCATGACGTGATCATCGGGAACAACTGTATCCTTGCCAATGCGGCGACCCTCGCAGGGCATGTCGTCATGGGTAACAATGCGGTCGTAGGCGGTATGACCCCGATCCACCAGTTCTGCCATATCGGCGACTTCGCCATGGTCGGCGGCGCTTCCGCACTGGCGCAGGACGTTCCGCCATACTGTATGGCGGAAGGCAACCGCGCCCATATTCGCGGATTGAACCTTAACGGCCTTCGCCGTCATGTCGAGCGCAGTGATATCGACGCCCTGAAATCAGCCTACCGTGACCTGTTTGAATCGGGCAATCCGCTGAAAGAGACGGCAGCGCAACTGCTCGAATCAAGCGAAAACAGCTATGTACGGAACCTCTGCGAATTCGTAATGAATACAAAACGCGGTATCCCTTTTGAGAGGAAACAATCATGATACACAGACACTGCAGCTTCTGTGAAGCCAACGAGAGCGAAGAGAATCCGCTAATTGCCGGCAACGGCGTATACATCTGTAAGAACTGTGTCTTCTCCGCTTACAAGATCATGTTCGGAGACCACGAAGAAGAGTACAACGAAGAGCTTGTCGAACACGTCAGCACCCTTATGACCCCCAAAGAGCTCAATGCATTCCTTGGTGAATACGTCATCGGTCAGGAGCATGCCAGAAAGCTTGTCGCCGTCGCCGTCTACAACCACTATAAACGTATCTTCAAGGGGCATGCCCTCGAAGACGATACGGAGATCGCAAAATCCAATGTACTGCTCATCGGGCCGACCGGCAGCGGTAAGACCCTGATGGCACAGACCATCGCCCGCGTACTCAATGTCCCTATCGCCATTGCCGACGCGACCAGCCTTACCGAAGCGGGCTATGTCGGCGAAGATGTCGAAAACATCCTTACCCGCCTGCTCCAAGCAGCCGACGGCGACGTGGAGCGTGCCCAGCAAGGCATCGTCTTCATCGATGAGATCGACAAGATATCGCGTATGAGCGAAAACCGCTCCATTACCCGCGACGTCTCCGGCGAAGGGGTACAGCAGGCCCTGCTGAAGATCATCGAAGGCGCACAGGTGAACATCCCGCCTAAAGGCGGTCGCAAACATCCCAACCAGGATTTCCTGCAGGTTGACACCTCAGGTATCCTCTTCATATGCGGCGGAGCTTTTGACGGCCTTGAAGAGATCCTGAAGCGCAAAGAGGGTGAGAACATCATGGGATTCGGCCATGAGAAAAAGACGAAAGAGGAAAAAACCGTCGGTTTTGAGAACGTCGAACCTGATGACCTTGTCCACTACGGCCTTATCCCCGAACTCATCGGACGTCTTCCTATTATCGCTTCACTCAACAAGATCAGCGAAGAGGACATGGTCCGTATCCTGACCGAGCCGAAGAACTCCCTGGTACGCCAGTACAAAAAACTGTTCGCCATTGACGATGTCGAACTGACCTTTGACGAAGAGGCGCTTTTGGCGATCGCCAGCAAAGCGCTCTCGCGTAAAACGGGTGCCCGCGGCCTTCGTGCGATCCTCGAAGAGATAATGATCGATATCATGTATGAACTCCCTGATTACAGCGGTTACGAAGTCGTCATTACCAAAGAAGTCGTCGAATCGGGTGACAAACCCGTCTATATTAAAAAAAGCAATCAAAAAATAGCATAGGGAACAACGTATGATTTTCAACAAACTTATCGGACTTTTTTCAAACGATCTCTCGATTGACTTGGGAACAGCCAATACACTGGTCATCGCCAAAGGTAAAGGCATCATCATCAACGAACCTTCCGTAGTTGCCGTAAAAACCGAGCGCTACGGACAGCAGAAGGTCCTTGCCGTCGGTCACGAAGCCAAAGAGATGGTCGGTAAGACGCCGGGCAACATCAAAGCGATCCGTCCTATGCGCGACGGCGTTATCGCCGATTTCGATATGACGGAGAAGATGATCCGCAAGTTCATCGAAAAAGCCCATGGCCGTTCTGCGCTTATCAGCCCGCGTATCATCATCTGTGTACCGTACGGTCTGACGCAGGTCGAGCGTAAAGCTGTACGCGAGTCGGCACTCAGCGCCGGCGCCCGCGAAGTATTCCTTATCGAAGAGCCGATGGCCGCAGCCATCGGTGCGGGCATCGACATCCGTGAACCAAAAGGTAACCTCGTCGTCGATATCGGCGGCGGTACGACCGAGATCGGTGTTGTCTCCCTTGGCGGTCTTGTCATCTCCAAGTCGATCCGTACCGCCGGCGACAAGATCGACAAAGCGATCACCGACTATGTCAAGCGCAAGTACAACCTCCTCATCGGTGAGCGCATCGCCGAAGAGATCAAAATCAACATCGGTACAGCCGTACAGCTTGATGAAGAGCTTACGATGGTCGTCAACGGCCGTGACCAGGTCGAAGGGCTTCTAAGTTCCATCGAACTCACCAGCGAAGATGCACGCGAAGCGATGCGCGAACCGCTTAAAGAGATCGCCGAAGCACTGCGCGACGTACTGGAAAAGATGCCGCCGGATCTTGCAGGCGATATCGTCAACCACGGTATCATCCTTACCGGCGGCGGTGCGCTTATCCGTCAGCTTGACAAATACCTTGCCGACATCATCAAGATCCCTGTTTATGTTGCCGACGAGCCGCTGCTTGCCGTTGCAAAAGGAACCGGACGCGCTCTTGACGAAATAGACCTGCTTCAGGAACTTTTCGAGAATGAATAAAGAACTAATAGGCATATTAGTTCTATTCATCGCACTCTTCACAGGGGCACTCTACTACTCCGGTGGTGTCCAGGGACCGCTTATCTCCCTGTTGCATACGGTAAAGAACAGCTACTATGACTCAGTAGCGTTCATTAGCGAAAGCATAGAAGAACATTTCAATCAGCAACAGGCCATTATGCGACTCCGCAATGAGGCCGAACGCTACAAAGAGAGCCACCTGATGCTCCACCAGTTCGCTTCGCAGCTCAATGCCCTTCACAGAGAGAACCGTTCACAACTGCGCCTTTCACCCGATGTAGACCTTGTTCGTGCGATCTCCTATGCAAAGTTCGGCGATATGAACAAAGTCTGGATCCAGATGTCCGATTTTAACAGCAGCAGGGTCTACGGCCTTACCCACCAGGGGTATACTGCAGGTATCGTCGTCGAAAAAAACGCCAAACCGCTGGCCCTTCTTAACAGTGACCCGAAAAGCAGTTATGCCGTCTATGTCGGTTCAGACAACGCCCCGGGCATCGTTCACGGTACCAACAGCGATACCATGGTCGTCAAGTTCATTCCGACATGGATGAGTATCAACGAAGGCGACGAAGTCATCACTTCCGGTCTGGACAAACTCTTTTTCACTGGTATCAAGGTCGGAAAAGTCCTCTCGGTCAAACGTTCCCAAGGCTTCCAAAGTGCCGTTATAAAGCCCTATCTCCCCTCTACCATGCCTGATTATTTCCACCTGATCAAACGTACCCACTAAAACACGCACATCATTACTCATTACACTAATAAATCACTAAACAGTGATATTAATAGCGCTATAAAAGCACATTATTAACCATATGAAATATTAAAGAACAAACTTATTATTATTTAAGTTATATTGCTCTAAGATATATCAAAGCTACATATAAGGATTAGCCATGAAAGTTAAAAGTAAGTATCTACTGCTTCTGGGCCTAACCCTCCCGGGGTATGCTGCAACATTGCAAAATGTTGTCAAAGAGACACTTGAAAGTAATCCCCAGATGCAAAAGAGCATCAGTGATTATCGGGCGGTAGAGCATGATGTCGACATCGCCAAAGGCGGTTACCTCCCTGATATCGACCTCCGTGCGGGGATCGGGCGCGAAAAGACCGTTCAAGACGATCCAAATACCGTTGCAGACCCCGATCTTGACGTTGTTCTCACACGCAAAGAGAGTGAAGTCATGCTCACTGAGAACATCTTCAAAGGCTTCGGTACGCAAAGCGATGTCAAGGAGCAGGAGTCACGTCTTCTCTCCGCACGCAGCTATGCGCTTCAAGATGCCAACAGCATCGCACTACGCACCGTAGAGGTCTACGTCGAAGTGCTGCGCCAAAAAGCGCTGCTCGACCTGGTCGATGCCAATGTCAAAACGCATGAACGCATTTATGACATGATCTTTAAGAAAACGGTCTCTGGCGTTGGAAAACGCTCTGACCTTGAACAGACCGAAGGGCGTGTTGCCCTTGCCTATGCGAACTATATCGCCCAGCAGAACAACTACCAGGATGCCCTCGTCAATTTCGAACGCGTCTACGGAAAGCTTCTTTCAGGAGCAGACCTTGAAGAACCGGCCGTTCCGGCTATTCCCAACCTTGACCTTGCACAGCTTGAGAAGCTCGCACACAGCTACAGCCCGACACTGCAGATCCTGCAGTCGAACATCAAGGCGCTCGAAGCCAAAACAGATAAATACAAAAGTTCCATGTACCCTACACTCGATGGCGAACTCTCCGCACAGTGGAATGAAGATATCGCCGGACAAGAGGGGCGTGATGACAGCTACAAAGCGATGCTGCGCCTGAACTACAACCTCTATAACGGCGGCAGCGACGAAGCGCTGAGACTGCAGAACCTTCAATACGTCACGTCTGAAAAAGAGACACTCAACGCACAGCAGCGTGCCGTACTTGAAAAACTCAAACTTGCCTATATGGCGAACCAGCTCACCATCCGTCAACTGCGCTGTTTGAAAATGCATGAACAGGCAACAGCCAAAACAAGCGACTCCTACAGCAGAGAGTATCAGCTCGGACGCCGCGAACTGCTTGACCTGCTGAATGTAGAACTTGAGCACAATACGGCAATGCAGGAAGTCGCAAAAGCGGAGTACGACCTGCTCTATGCAAAATTCCGCATTCTCGAAGCCACCGGCTTGCTTCCGTACGCACTTAACAGCGGTATAGAACAGCGCATTGAAGCTGAAGTACCGCAGGATATCGTACTCATGGTTCAAGAGGAAGCACCGCTTACCCTCGAAGGCGAAGTCGGCTCCTTTATCGATATCGACAATGTCTGTAGAAGTTTCAAAGTGATGAAGGTCATCGCACCTGAACCGCCTAAAAAAGAGCCTATCGTTCTTGACGTCACCATGGCGAACAAGCCGCTGGTAATGGATAACATCTACTTCAAATTCAACTCTTCCGCACTGACCAAAGAGGCTAAAATGGCGGTAAAAGAGTATGCGAAGCAGCTGATTAAACTTGATAAAGATTTTGAACTCCAGATCACCGGGCCTACCGGCAGTGCCAGCCAGGAGAACTACGAACTCCAGATCACGGGGCATACCGACAGCACCGGTCCGGACAAATACAACCAGTGGCTCTCTGAAAAACGTGCAGAGTCTGTTAAAAATGCGCTCGTTGAGAATGGTGTCAACAAAGATCGTATCACAACGTCCGGAATGGGTGAAAAAGCGCCTATTGCGACTAACAAAACGAAAGAGGGACGCCAACAGAACAGACGCATCGAATTCCTGCTGAAAATGTAGTGATCTAGATGAATGCTTCTAAGAATGCGTTGCTTGAGTGCCTTGTACTGCTCACCAGGTTCTATCAGAATCCTTTTACAGCGGATGCCCTGATCTACGGGCTTCCCGTAAAAGAGGGGGCAGACACTCCCGAACTTTTCTCACTAGATCATTCACATGCAAACTTTTCCAGAGCGGCCAAACGTGCCGGTTTTACCTCGGAACTGGTCGAGCGCACGCTCGACGAGATTCCGCCGCTTGTCCTGCCTGCCATCTTGGTGCTTGAAGAGAACAATGCCTGTATCCTGCTCGAGATCGACAAAGAAGGCGAACGTGCGAAGATCGTCACACCCGAGCTGCCCGATGCCCAAGAGTGGATCGATATGGCAAAGCTCGAAGAGCAGTATCTTGGCTTCTCATTTTTTCTCAAACCTGAACACCATCTGGAAACGTATCAGAAGACGAGTGTACAAGAAGACGGAAAACACTGGTTCTGGGGGACCCTGCTGCTTTCCAAGCGTATCTACGGCGATGTCTTTGTAGCGTCTATCCTTGTTAACCTCTTTCTGATCGCCACACCGCTGTTTACGATGAACGTCTACGACCGTGTCGTGCCCAACAACGCTATCGACACGCTGTGGGTCCTCGCTATCGGTATCATTATCGTCTACCTCTTCGATATGCTTTTAAAACTGCTGAGGACCTATTTTCTTGAACTCTCCGGAAAGAAAAGCGATATTATCATGTCGTCCATTCTTTTCCAGAAAGTGATGAACCTGCAGATGGCTGTGCAGCCCAAGGCGGTCGGCTCGTTTGCAAACAATCTCAAAGAGTTCGAAAGCCTGCGAAACTTCCTGACGTCATCAACCATGACGACCCTTATCGACCTCCCGTTTGTCGTTATCTTCCTGGTCGTCACCTACTATATAGCCGGCAGTATCGTCATCGTGCCTCTGGTGATCATGTCGTTTCTTCTTCTCTATAGCCTGATCATCAAAAAACCTCTCAAAGAGAGTATCGAAGAGACCTATGAGGCCTCTGCCGCCAAAAATGCGATCCTCATCGAAAGCCTGAACAATATGGAGACGATCAAACTGCTCGGAACGGCAGGTCATGTCCAGTACCAATGGGAAGAAGCGACCGGGGACATCTCTCAAAAAAGCATAAAGTCCCGTCTGCTCTCAGGCTCCATCACGACGATGACCTCCTTTTTGATCCAGCTCAACACCATTACCGTACTCATCGCGGGCGTCTACATGATCCAGGAGATGGAGCTGACCATGGGTGGTCTCATCGCGGCGGTCATC
Source organism: Sulfurimonadaceae bacterium (assembly GCA_041546225.1). Lineage (GTDB taxonomy): Bacteria > Campylobacterota > Campylobacteria > Campylobacterales > Sulfurimonadaceae > JBFEWT01. The sequence goes on along the minus strand of JBFEWT010000101.1, from coordinate 267 downwards.
CTGACATCGCGTGTAATCGCACCCATAGGCCAGGTCGCCGCTCTGCTTGCAAACTATGAACACACCAAAACCGCATTCAATACCCTTCAGGAGATCATGGCCCTGCCCGTTGAACGTCCCGAGGGCAAAAAGTATGTCCAGCACCTCCATTTCAACGGCAAGATCAGCTTCAACGATGTCACGTTCACCTACCCCGAATGCACAAAAGAGATACTGAAGAATGTCTCCTTTACCATCAACGCAGGTGAGCATGTCGGTATATACCGT
>JBFEWT010000079.1:0-10203 GCA_041546225.1 Sulfurimonadaceae bacterium | reverse complement strand
GCTTCTATTTCGAGTTGGGTCTTGATGTGACTATACTTAACCGCAGCGAAGGACGTCTGGAGTTTTTCAAAGCGATAGGCGGTTATATAACCCATACCTGGGAAACCATGCCTATTCAGGCTTATGACCTCATTGTCAACACGACTTCCGCAGGCCTCGAAGACGAGAACTACCCTGCCCCTCTTGAGCTGCTCGCACCGCTTATGGAGCAGTGCCGTTTTGCCGCCGATGCGATCTACGGCAAGGTGACGCCGTTCTTGCAGCTGGCGTCAGACAAAGGCAAGACCTACAAAGACGGCGGTGACATGCTCATCGGTCAGGGTGTCCTTGCGAACTCCCTTTTTATAGATGGTGCCTATACCAACGATACCATTGAACCGATCATGCGCGAGACCGTCACCTTTTGATCACTCGATAACTCAGATCAATAATAATCAATTTATGAAAAGAATCCTATAATATCTGTTAATAACAGGTGCGGTGGGGTCTTTTTGAAGTTACTGGTCGTTTTTCTCTTTTTTACACTCCTTTGCAGTGCGAACACACTCGAGCATGATGTAGAGACATTCGAATCCATCGCCACGGCAATCCTGGAGCAGGAAGAAGCGACCATCTACCCCGCCGGCGACAGAATACGCGAGATCATCAAGCGTTCAAAAAAACTCCACTACAAACGTGACTGCAACAAAGCCGAACTCATCATTGCCGAAAACGACGCCGTTCTGCCCGGCGAATGCAACCATATGTACAACCGTATATTCTACAACTCCTACAAGTCCCTAAAAAACAGCTCCCATGCCATCGGTGCGTATTACAAGCATAAAGGGCGCAACAACCTGATCTTCATCGAGGAGAACCTTGAGAGGCTCGACATAACGCTTCCAAAGCAGTTTGATAAGTATATAGAAAGCCGCCGATGAGACACTTGCACAAAAGCAGTACCGTCATCCTCCTCTATCTGCTGTTTTTACCGCTGGTCACCGTTTTTACCCTCTATCTCTATTTCGCGTTTGATCAGCAGCTCGATGTCCTCAATGAGAACATCATGAACAAAGAGCTCAAGCGGGTCGAAGGCTTTGCGGCCAATATCTCCAAAGCGATAGATGTGCACGGCGATATGGGTATCGTCGAAAAACTCAGCAGCGACACTGCACTGCGCCGTTCGCTTGAAAAGGAGATCTCGCTCTTTATCTCGGACCAGTACGCCTACATCTACCTGCTGCACCGTGACGATGCAGGGAAGTTCCGCTATCTCATCGATGCATCTCTGGCTGTAGATGAACGCGGCGAATTCAACCAGAAGTTTGATGAACATGGTGATGTGTGGGAGCGTGTCTACCGTTTGAAAAAACCGCAGCATCAGACACAAAAAGGGATCGAAGACCTCTGGATCACCTACGTCTACCCGGTGCTGCATGACGGCCAGATAGAAGCTGTCCTGGTTTTTGACTACTCCAACAGCGACTATATGGAGCTGACCCACTCGACAAAGCCGATGCAGCGCTTTTTCCTCTTCCTGTCGCTGTTCCTGTTCGTCATGCTTGTTATCGGTTATGTGCAGTTCTATATGTACTACCGTTCCCACCGCAAAGGGATCATAGACCCGCTCACAGGCGCCTTCAACCGTCAATACCTCAAAGAGATCGGCAAGCGTCTGAAACTCAAAGAGTATCAGCTCTGCCTTATCGATATCGACCACTTCAAATCCATCAACGACACCTATGGCCATGACGGGGGTGACGTTGTCCTTAAAACCATGGTCAAAAGGGTGCAGAACCATATTCGTAAAGATGATTTCCTGATACGTTACGGCGGAGAGGAGTTTGTACTGTTCCTGCACAACTGCAACTGTGACACGGACAACACCATTGTGGAACGGCTAAGAAATGCTTTAAAGCAGGAACCGATACATTTCAATGACAATGCCATAACCATCACGGCATCTTTCGGGCTCAATAGGCACCCCGATAAGAACAGCAGCCTCGATGAGGCGATCAGCGAAGCCGACGAGTACCTCTATATCGCCAAGCAGAGCGGCCGCGACTGTATAATCAGCAGCAAAGAGCCGGCGGCTTAGACTTTAACGCGGTCGTTGAGCGCGCGTGAAAGCGAGAGCAGGTCAATGTTTTCCAGGCTGACACCCGTCGGTACGCCCTGCGCGATACGCGTAAAGCGGACATCGAACTCCTGAAGCTTGTCTTCGATATAGAGTATGACCGCGTCATTGGCTATGGAAGGCGTAAGCGCGAAGATCACCTCTTCCACGCCGTCTTTGACAAGATTGCGCAGGTGTGAGATATCAAGCGTATCGAGCGCTTCGAGGACGAAATAGCGCCCGCTGAAGAGGCCGTTCTCCTCGAAGGTAAGAATATCTTTTGCATTCTCAACGACACAGAGTATCTCCCGCTCGCGCGTCTCGTCCGAACAGATATAGCAGAGTTCGTCTTCGCTCATCCCGCCGCAGTCGTGGCACTTTTTCAGCGAGCCGAGCGCGTTTTCGATGGCATGGGCTATCTTGAGCGCGGTGAAGCCGTCTTTCATCACCATATGATATGCCAGACGCACGGCGGACTTCTGACCTATGGTCGGCAGCTCCTGGAGTGCATCGACAAGGCGGTTAAACTTTTCGAGTGAATGTTTCATGGCGACATTGTACCTTCGTTAGCTTTTAAGAGTGCTTTTGGCACCAGTACCCACAGCTTCAGCGGCGATTTCATCTGCCCGGCTTTACGCTCGGCCTCCTTCCCGTAACCCCAGAAAAGATCTGCACGCACAGCCCCTTTGATCGCCCCGCCAACGTCGTGCGCAAAACCGAGACGTGCCATTGGCGTATTATTAACCGGGTCTTCGGCACTGTAGTAGACCGGCAGACCCAACGGTATGTATCGCCGGTCGACCGCCAAAGAGCGCAAAGGCGTCAGCTCGACACCCAGGCTCCCTGAAGCGGCCTTCGTACGTTCATAAAAAAAGACGAAACTGGGATTATGCTCAAGCAGAGCCTCTCCCTCGTCCGGATTATTCTGCAGCCACTGCCGTATGAACTGCAAAGACATCTCATCATGCGTCGCTTCGTTACGGCGTATCAACTCTTTGCCTATGGAAGCGTAGGGATGACCGTTCTCGTCGGCATAGCCGACAAAGATCGTCTCGTTATTGTCAATCAGCACCCGTCCAGACCCCTGCACCTGCAGAAAAAAGCGGTCTACACAGTCATCGACGTAACAGACGGCCGATGCATTGATATCCACGCTGTTTATCTCGCTGCGCGAATCATAAGGGACCAAACGGTTGCCGACAATACGGCCGCGCAGTCTCTTTGTGCGCAGTTCAGGATAGAGCCTGCCGAGATCCACCGTGACAAGGTCGTCGGGTCTTTTATAGAGCGGGTAGCGGTAACGCTCTGTCTTAATGCGTGAACCGTAAAGCAGCGGCTCATAATATCCGGTCATCAGGCCCGTACTCTCGCCGTTAAGATCACTCAGCTGAAACGGAACAAAAGCGGTTTCGAAAAAATGGCGCGCATCTTCCGCAGCGAGGGCTTCGTTACAGACAGCATCAAGGATTGTTGCACGTGCTCCGCTGCCACACCCTGCGACAAATGCGGCATGAGCTGCCGAGAAGTCATCTTCAGACCACTGCGGCAGCATCTCATACGTAGCTATTTCGCCGACGGCAGTACTGTGTTCAGCGAGCTTGAGCATGCTCGGCTTTGAGCTGCAGCCATTAAATAAAAAGAGTGAAAAAATCATCATGAACGGGTATATATATCTATGCATAGCGGAATTTTAACACAACCTGCTATCAGCCCTCGCCTTATAAAATCAGTTAATTATCTTTATAATCCTGCCATCAACTTTCACTCTGTTTTTTTTGCTATAATTCCATTCAAATAATATGATCAATTTTGAGGTAAACAACTATGGATGAACTCAGTTATTACGAAATTTTAGAAGTCACACAGAGTGCAGACAAGTCAGAAATAAAAAAAGCGTACCGCAAAATGGCGAAGCGCTATCACCCCGACCGCAACCAGGATGACCCGGATGCAGAGCATAAGTTCAAACTCTGTAACGAAGCGTATCAGGTCCTAAGCGACGACCAGCAGCGTGCGACATATGACCGTTACGGCAAAGAGGGTCTTCAGGGCATGGGCGGCGGCAGAAGCAGCGGCGGATTTGGTGGGTTTGACGACCTTGGTTCCATTTTCGAAGAGATGTTCGGCGGCGGTGCAGGCCGCAGCCGCGGTTCACGCGCCAACAGTGACAAATACCCGCTGGACCTTGGCGTAGAGATGAGCATCAGCTTCAAAGAGGCTGTTTTCGGCACGGACAAAGAGATCGACTTTACCTATAAAAAAGCGTGCGGTACCTGTAAGGGAAGCGGCGCGAAAGATGGAAAAGTAACCCACTGTACCCAGTGCGGCGGCAAAGGCCAGGTCTATATGCGCCAGGGCTTTATGACCTTCTCGCAGACCTGTCCCGCCTGTCACGGCGAGGGGACTATGGCCAGCGAGAAGTGCAGTGACTGCCATGGCGCAGGCTATACCGACGAAGATGAGACGGTAACCATCAAAGTACCTGCGGGTATCGACTCTGACAACCGTCTTCGTGTTTCAGGAAAAGGCAACATCGGCAAAAACGGTATGCGCGGCGACCTCTATGTCACGTTCTACGTCGAACCCGATACACACTTTATCCGCAACGGCAACGACATCTATCTCGAAGTACCTGTCTTCTTTACCCAGGCGGCACTGGGCGAGACGATCACCATCCCTTCACTGACGGGCGAGATAGAGCTTGAACTCGAACTCGGCACCAAAGACAAGCAGCAGTACCGCTTCCGCGGCGAAGGAATCACCGATGTCCACGGACGTGGCAACAAAGGCGATCTTATCGCGCAGATCAACCTTACCTATCCGAAAAAGCTCAAAGACGATCAGCGCGAACTGCTTGAAAAACTGCAGGAGTCTTTCGGCATCGAGTCAAAACCGCATGAAAGCGTTTTCGAATCGACCTTTGAAAAGGTCAAAGGGTGGTTCAGCTAAACACCCGGGCTAGATCATGCCCTTGAGCAATGCCGCGTATCGGGCTTTAAGCTCCCGATGCTCAGCCAGAAGCGTCTCGTACGCCCTCTTATAGTCTGTTTCACTCTCTAGCTTCTTTTCATCAGCACTATCTGCTGTCTTATCGACGACAAACATCACCTCTTTCCCCTCTATATCTTTTAGCACACTCTCCAGTTCGCCCTTGCGTACCTGCTGTATGACCTTATGCATCGTCATACGGTGTGCCGAAGCGTATTGCGTGACTGTCAGAAGCTTTTGCTGCTGCATCATCTCTCCCTGTGATCGTAATATCAAAATATGGTCGATATTTTACACTATGGGTCTCTGTTTTTGTGTCGGTTTGAATATAAAGTATGTAGGTGAAAGGGTGGTCTGTGTAGGATTCGGTTTAAAGAAGAGAGCCCCGAAGGGCTGCAACGGAAAGGTTTACTGCATTACGAATGCAGAATCTTCTACGATGACAGCGTAGAAGTAGCCGTAACCGAAGTCTTTGTCAGTAGCGACCGTGCCCGTAGCGACGACTTTGTCACCTACGTTGGCTGTCTGTACTTTTGACGTGAAGATGATGTCGTTTGTACCTTCAGCACCTGTACCGTCTTGAATGTGGATCCATGAGCGTCCCATAATGCCGTTAGAGACTTTGACGACCTCGCCTTTGACCGTAACGACCTTCGCATTCAGCTCCGCTTTCTTTGCGAAAAGTTCTTCAACTGTGTATGTACCTGATGATGCTGCGACTTTTTTTGCTGCAGCTTCCATAGCCTGTGCGTCTGTCATTTCAGGAGCCGCCTGCGCTGCTGCAGGTACTGCTGCCGGTACGACTGCCTGAGCTGCCGCCTGTGCTTTGTGCGTATCACACTCTGAACAATCTTTTTTCGGTGCCGCTACCTCTGCAGGTGCTGCCGCTTTACTCTCTTCAGCTTTCTCGTTACATCCTGCAAACGCCAGGGCAACCGCTCCAATTACAAGTACATGTCTAAGTTTCATTGATTTCCTTTTCGATATATGAAGGAGGCTTCAAGATCAGGGTAGAGACCCTGATCATGACTCCTTCTGTATAACAGATTCTAATGTTGGCGCTATTTTACCCGCTTCCACTTAATCTTAAATTGAAATGTTAATAAATCTTTAAATTCATCTCTAAAATATATGATTTTTTGATTTGTCATTTCATCATAAGCTTCATTCTTGTGCAAAAAGACCATGCATACGCAACTGATGCCATTATTGTAGCGACGGCTCGTTAAACCAAAAGGAAACAACGGCTACTTTAGCTTTTTGAACCCGATTGACGCTTTACAAACTCGTTGAAATGCCCGGACTGGCCAAGCAGTTCCTGCGGTGTTCCCGACTCCACTATGCGTCCCTCTTTAAGCACATAGATCAGGTCGGCATGCTCTATAGTACTGAGGCGATGGGCGATGATGAGCATAGTCTTGCCTTCAAGAAAAGTCGTGAGCGACCTGAAGAGGTAGCTTTCTGTCTGCACGTCAAGCGCCGACGTCGACTCGTCAAGTATCACTACGTTTGGTTTTGAGATCAGCATGCGCGCGATGGAGAGGCGCTGGCGTTCACCGCCGGAGAGGCGCACACCCTCTTTGCCTATCCGTGTGTCCAGACCTTCGGGCAGTTTTGAAAGCACATGATCGAACTGGGCGATAGAGAGCGCTTCATAGAGCCTGCTGTCGCTCACATCGCGTCCGAGCGTCAGATTGTGCCGCAGCGTGTCATTGAACATCCGCGGTGTCTGCAGGACCAGTGCCATGTGCTCGCGCAGCCTGTCGAGGCCTATCTCTTTGATGTCGTTGCCATCGACGGTAATGCGTCCGTCGCTCGTGGCGTAGAGTCCCAGTATGATCTGCGCGAGCGTCGTCTTTCCGCTGCCGCTCGGGCCAAGCAGTGCCACGGTCTTCCCCTTGGGTATGGTCATCGATATATCGTGCAGCACCTCTTTGTCGCGGTAGGAGAAGTTGACGTTATGAAGTCTTATCTCATTGGCCTCACTTGTTTCAAAGGGGTTTATACGGTGCGGATACTCAGGCTCTTTTTCCAGCTGCAGCAATGCATTGAGACGCTCAAGTGCCGCAGAGGCGTTCTGATAGGAGAAGATGATCCCCAGAAGCTCCTGCAGCGGTGTGATCATGAACCAGAGATAGCCCATGACCGCGAACATCTCGCCGATGCTCAGGCTCGAGAACAGCACCATCACCATTGCCGTCGCACGCAGCAGTTCAAATCCGGCAAGGAATACCAGTGCGGAGAGCTGGCCCGCCGCTTCGCTTTTCCATCCGAAATTGCTCGATGCGACACGGATCGCCTCCGCATTGTCTATCATGGTGCTGATGTAGCGGTTCTCCTGGTTATGCGTACGTATCTGCACAAAGAGGTCAAGTGTCTCTCCCAGCGCATTCTGAAACTCCTCGATCTTGAGGTTCTCCTCTTTTTTCAGTTTGCGTATATGGCGGCCGAGCATAAAGGTCAGGGTGATGACCGTCGGGTTGAGCGTCAGCAATATCAGCGCGAGCTGCCAGTTCAGTATAAGCAGTACCGCCGCAACGCCGATGAGCGACAGGACTGAGACGATCAAGCGGCCGATACTGACGCCTATAAAGGTATCGACGGTATTGATGTCCGTTACCATCTTCGCACTTACCCCGCCGCCGCCAAGGGCTTCGTATTCGGCGACAGAGACATGTTTCAGGTGTTCGAGGATCCGCGATCGTATCTTGAAGACGATCCCTTTGGATACGACGGTAAAGATCTTTATCTGAAACGCGTTAAGCAGGAAGTAAGCGATACGCAGGCCCAGCGTCGTAAAGAGTACGATGATGATGTAAAGATAGGGCTCATGCGGCGAGAACACGCTGTCGATCATCTCCGTCACCCAGCCCGGCTGCTTGAGCAGGACTTCGTCTATAAGGAGCGGAAAAAGCAGCGGTATAGGCAGGCTTACCAGCACCGCCATAACAGCTATGAACTGTCCGAGTGCTATCTCTTTGCGGTAAGGGCGCGTTTCGCGCAGCAGGTTTTTCCATGTTATCTGTTGCATGGCATGATTATAGGGCACTCTGCATTTATTTTTCGTAAAAGATATCAGGACTGTACGAATGCTCAGAATATTGCTACAATAAATGTATGAACGACTTTGATAAACAAAAAAGCTTACGAATATTTTTTCTTCTGCTTACCCTTCCGGCTGCACTGCTCTTTGCTGCTTCCGCACCGCCTGTGTCAAACAGCACGCTCAACTGGGTACAGATCACTATTGAGCTCTCGGGCGGTCTCGCGCTTTTTCTTTTCGGCCTCGACGAACTGACCGACGGACTTAAAAAACTTGCCGGCGGCCACCTTCAAAAAGTGCTCAGCCGGCTTACCACAAACCGTTTTTCCGGTGTCGCTACCGGTGCTGTCGTCACCGGTATACTCAACTCATCCTCCATCACGACGGTACTGGTCGTCGGTCTTGTGACGGCGCAGATGATGACGCTGCAGCAATCCATCGCCGTCATCATGGGGGCGAACATCGGTACGACCGTTACCGGTCAGCTTCTGGCTTTTGACATCAAACAGTATGCACTTCTGCCCGTTGCCCTGGGCTTTTTTATGCTTTTCATCTCTAAAATCGACCGCGTACGCTACAGCGGAAAGATGATACTGGGGCTCGGCCTGCTCTTTTTCGGTATGGCCCTTATGAGTTCAGCCATGGGTGTGCTGCGTGATTATGCACCGTTTTTAGATCTGCTTGAAAGTATTAAAAACCCTTTCTACGGCATTCTCGCCGGAGCGGTTTTTACTGCGCTCATCCAGTCTTCTTCGGCTACGGTCGGTATCGCCATCGCCATGGCGAGCGAAGGTATCCTATCGCTTCCTGCGGGTATTGCACTGACCCTTGGCGCCAACATCGGTACCTGCATCACCGCCATGCTCGCTTCCATTGGAAAACCTACCGAAGCGGTCCGTGCCTCGGTAGTGCATGTCCTGTTCAACGTCATCGGTGTCTTGATCTGGCTGCCGTTTCTCGCCTACCTTAACGAGATCGCCATCTGGCTCTCTCCGACCAGCGAGCTGCTCAGCGGCAGTGAGAAGATGGCCGAAGAAGTGCCGCGACAGATCGCCAATGTCAACACTTTTTTCAATATCGCCAACATGCTCTTCTTCATCTCCTTTACCGCCCTGTTTGCCAGAATAGCCACGCTCCTAGTCCCGCAGAAGGAGCAGGTTGATGAGACCATCCGTCCATTATATCTCGACGAGGATTCCCTGAAAGTCCCCGAAGTAGCGCTTCACAATGTCGCACTTGAACTTGCGCACCTCATAAAACAGATCGATGCGATGTTCCTTGTCGTGCACCAGGCATGGAGCGAACGGCAGGAACCTTCCATCAAACAGCTTCGCCGCTACTATAAAAACGTACTGGTACTCGAAAACGCCCTGCTCGACTATATGGGCAAGATACGCCAACTCTCCCTGACCGGACAGCAGAGTTTAAAACATCAGAACCTCATTTTGGCAGCCAATACCTTCGAAGGTGTCGCCCACTCGCTGCAGAGTACCCTCTCGGAAGTGACCGACCAGGCGTTTATGCTCGACTATCAGCCTACGGACGAGACACGGGCTCTGCTTGACGGCATCTACGACGATACGCGCGTCGCCATAAGCCATATCAAACGCTATCTCAAAGAAGAGGATGTTACGGCCCTTAACGAGCTGATCGCCATGCGCAAAGAGGTTCAAAGACGCAATGCCAAGTTTTATGAACGAAAATCCGAACGCCTGCACACCGGCGACCCCGATTACATAAACATCGTACGTATGGAGACATCGCTTGCTCGCGCACTCAACCAGATCTTCAACGGTCTGGTCCACATAGCCAAACAGTGGCGCAAACCGCTTAAATAGGCGCCTTGTCTGAACCTTTTTTAAAGAGGAAAAAGAGGCCCCCTGCAAAGAGCAGATACACAAGCGCGTAGACAGCAAAACGCATATATGTCTGCGTAAAGGGCAGCAGCTGTATTGCCGGTATCGCAACGCCCAGCATCACCGCTCCCACGAATATTTTGTAGAAATCTTTATGTAACATCCCGAACTGCGAAGCACTCAAATATGCGAACGCCGCCACCAGGACGTAATTGAACAGT